>JAEUIB010000420.1 GCA_016795255.1 Planctomycetota bacterium | reverse complement strand
TGCGACCGGGTTCCGACGCGTCCGGCATGTAGTGCGCGCGGCGGAACTCGTCGGGATCGAACAGGTAGCCGTTGCCGGTGCAGGGCTGCTTGCGCCACCAGCCGAGGTTCGACAGCACGAGGCAGAGTTCCTTGCGGTCCTCTTCCCACACGCCGCACGAGCGGCCCTGCATGCCGAACTTCGACGCGTCGTAGTAGCCGAACCCGGCGCGCACCGGTTCGACCGCCGCGGCCGCGAACAGACCGGTGCCGGCCGACAGGTTGATCTCGAAGATGTCCATGAAGTCGAGACCGCGGGCGCAGAAGTAGTCGAGCGGCGGCGTGGCCGGGTCGCGTTCGCCGGGCGCGTTGCAGCCGGCGACGAACAAGGCGGACACCAGGGCCAACGAACGCGAGATCGGCATGTGCATGTGAAGGGTTCCCGTTCCGGCTTCGGGTGCGTCCTCGCGCCGGTGCGCGCGGGATCGTAGGGTGGTCGATCGCGACGATCAATCGCACCGATGGCTTGCAGCGCCGACGGTGACGGATTCGGGACGACTTCGCGCGGGATTCGAGCGAAGTCTCACGATCCGGGCGTCGGCGAGTCGATCCATCGATGCGTTGGCCGGGCCCGACGGCGGGCGGCTTCAGAGCTTCCGGAGAAATCGCATGCGGCGAGGGTGGACGAGGTTCGTCGGATTCGTGGCGCTGGTCGCGTGCACTGCGATCGGCGCGCGCTCGGACGCGCAGGAAACGCCCGCGCCGGCGGCGCCGGCCGCGCTGGAAGGCAACGACCTCGAGATCCGGGTCGACATCCAAGGGGTCGGCGAGGCCACGCTGTCGTTCGGGGCGCTCGGGACGCGCGGGCTCGCGGTCTACCCGCTCGACACCGAGAAGCGGCCCGGCGTCGTCGCGGTCTACGGCGGCACGGGACGCGTCGGCGCCAGCGCGGACAAGGGCGGCTTCACGGTCCTGTTCTTCCTCCATCTCTACGAGGACGGGAAGTCGTTCCTCGAAGGTCAGATCCTGAACGACGCCGCGGCGAAGCCGTACGGCAACGTCGACGCGTCGTACCGCGTGACGTTCCGCGGCACCGTCGTCGCCGAGGGCTCGCGCACCTTCTACGACCAGAGCGGCGTCGGCTTCTGGTCGGGGCAAGTGCGCTTCGCACCGCGCCAGGACCTGCTGAAGAAGCTGGTCGCGCAGTTGCCGCCGAAGTCGCGCTTGAAGGGCATCCCGCTCGCGGACACCGAGCCGGTCGACGATCCCGATCCGGTCAAGAACACGCATCAGTCGGGCTCGCCGCGCAATCGCTACGTCGCGGTGCAGGCCGCGAAGTTCATCCTGACCGAGGACGAGCGTTACCTCGCGCGACTGATGGACTTCGTGATCGCGCAGGCGCGCCGGCCGTACCACCTGTCCGAAGCCAACGGCGAGCCGGTGTTCCACGCGATGCATCCCGAGGCGTACTTCCTCGAGGGTCGGCCCGAGATGCTCGCGTACCGCGACACGTTCGACCGGCTGCTGATCCCGTCCGCGCAACTGAAGAACGGCGACGGCTACAACGGCTGGGACCGCGAGCACATGAACGTCGAGGAGCTGTACGCGGCGTACGTGCTGACCGGCTCGCGCGTCGCGCGGCGCGATCTCGTGCTGATCGTCGAGCAGTTGCTGTCGACGGCCGACGTCCGCGACGAGAACAAGAAGCCGCACTCCGCGCGCACGCTCGGCTGGATGACGCGCGCGTTCGTCCGCGGCTACCAGGCGACCGGCAATCAGGCGTACCTCGACGGCGTGCGGCGCATGATGAACGCGACGCTGCTGCATCGCGACGCCGAGCCGCCGTATCGCGCGCTGGTGCCGCAACCGCCGCAGGGCGACCACATGAAGGACGAGACGTGGGAGAGTCCGTTCATGGTCGCCGTCGCGACGACCGCGCTCGCGCTGTACCTCGACGAGGATCCAACCGACTCGGCTGCACGCGAGCTGCTGACGTTCTGCGGCGACCTGCTCGTCGAGCAGGGGTATTCGCCGGAGCACGGCGGCTTCTATTACGACTACAGCGCCGAGTCCTCGAAGAAGAGCACCGGCGTACCGGCGACGAAGGGCGTCGCGAGCTGGATCCCGTCCGCGCTCGTCGACGTCGCGCGCCATCAGCCGGAGGACCGGCGCGCGAAGTACCTCGACCCCGCGCGGCGCGTCTACGAAGCCAACAAGAAGGACGGCAACGCGCTGCCGAAGTCGATCGAGTGTTATCGCTGGTTCATGGCCTGCGCGCGCCAATTCGAGTAAGCCGTCCTCGATCGGCCCACGGAGTCCCCCAGTGATCGACTTGCACACGCACTTCTTCTCGCGCCCGTTCTTCGACGGACTCGCCGCGCTGTCGCCGCAACCGGGCACCAACGACGAGAAGCTCGCCGCGGCGGCGAAGAAGGCCGGCATCGAGCTGCCCGACGCGGACGTCGAAGTCCACCTCGCGCGTTGGCTCGGCGAGATGGACAAGCACGGCGTCGAACACATGGTGACGTTCGCGAGCCTGCCGGAAGAGGTGCCGGCGGTGCTGCAAGCGGCGAGCAAGAGCCGCGGCAAGCTCACGCCGTTCGCGATCGTCAACCCGACCGCCGAAGGCGCGAAGGACAAGGTCACGGCGCTGCTCGGCCAGAAGGGCGTGAAGGGCCTGCTGATGTTCCCCGCGATGCACAAGTACGACCCGAGCGGCGACGCCGCGCTGGCCGTGCTCGAAGTCGCGAACCAGCATTCGGCGTTCGCGATCGTCCACTGCGGCCTGCTGCACGTGAAGTTCCGCGACCTGCTCGGCATCCCGCGCCCGTTCGACTATCGATTCGCGAATCCGCTGAACCTCGTGCCGGCCGCGAACCGCTGCCGCAACGTCAAGTTCGTGATCCCGCACTTCGGCGCCGGCATGCTGCGCGAAACCCTGATGATCGGCAGCGAGTGCGAGAACGTCCACGTCGACACCTCGTCGAGCAACGCGTGGATGGCGACGCAGGAACAACCGACCGAATTGAAGACCGTGCTCGCGCGAGCCCTCGGCGTGTTCGGCGCGGACCGCGTGCTGTTCGGCACCGACAGCTCGACGTTCCCGCGCGGCTGGAACCGAGCGATCTACGAAGCGCAGAAGGCGGCACTCGAAGCGCTCGGCACGAGCGCCGCGGACCAGGCCAAGGTGTTCGGCGGGAACGCGAAGCGTCTGCTCGGGTTGTGAACGGCGGGGCGGCGGCTCGCTCGTCGTCGTGGCATCACGGAGGCGTGACAACGTACTTGAGCGAGAGTATGTGACTACGAGGTCTCGTAGACGTGCTCGAAGGCGACGCGGGACTGGCAGACGGTGCGATGGTAGTCGATGACCGTGCCGTCGGGCGACGTGATCGAGTATGCGTACTCCTCGAGCACATCGAGCGACGATGTGGCACGCAGCCTAACGGAGCTGAAGGACGGCGCGGTGAGCTTGGCGAAGTACGACTATCTAGGTTTCGGGACGGTGGTGGGGACCGCGTCTGGCGAGACGGAGGTCTTCTTCAGTCGCACTGTTGAGGATGTGAGACAGGAAGGATCCTCCCGTACCTTGGAGGTCGGTGCGCCAACGCGGATGGAACAAGGACAGGCAAGTACCAACATGGGACCGGTTGAGCTATTCTAAATTCGGAGCAAATCGTGAGCCGCATCGCCGTAAATGAGAGCCTGATGGGGCCGCACGGAGTTCAGATACGGCGGGGGTCGTTGGAGGACTTTGTATCGCTCTGGGAACGCGTGGGCTACTCCGCGGGACGTCAAGCTCACGAGTTGCTCAGGCCGGCGACCGACCGTCAGACTCGACAGGTTGTCAAGTCGCTTCAATCCACGATCGATGCGTACGATGGTGGCGACTATTCGCGTGCTTTGATTGGGTTTGAGCGGTTGCAGAGCGGTTGTTCGGTCCGCACGTGCTTCTCCCCGTATGTGACCGTGTGCAAGCGGGTGTTATCAATGCCAATCCATCGCCACGATTTGGCGACCCACAGACGATTTATCATTCTGAACAAACTAGCTCTGTTCGGCAAGATTGTCGGCTCACTAACCGTGCCATTGCGGAGATGTAAGTGGTGCGGGCGATACACGCAAAAGGTATCCCCTGACGTGCCGTTGAAAGGGCTAGGTCAAGTCGCGAATAAGTGTCGTTGTTGCGGACGAGAGTATCCCATGCCGTCGTTCATCTGGGATAGCGACGATGGGCGAGCGTATTCGTACTTTAGGCGCTCATTTAGCGATCGCGACTGGTACAGCGAATTTGCAAGCGAGTTTGACATTCAAGGTGATCCGAGTGGATAGATATCGAATAAGCATATTGCTTTATCTAGATAGCGGTGCCGAGCCGGATCGGATATTACAGTTCGCGAAAGTCGGAGTCCGCGCACGGCGCCACTTGCCGAGCGCCCAGCAACAGCC
>JAEUIB010000394.1 GCA_016795255.1 Planctomycetota bacterium | reverse complement strand
TCTCGACCTTGCGGACGATCCCCCGCGGAAAATCGGCCTGCGCGGAGAATCGGCGCCGCGCGGCCCATCGGCGAACTACAACGTCGCGCGGCACGGCATGCGGCCGTGTCCTACGCCACGCGCGATGCGCACCGAGATGCGCACGACGGAGGAGGAACGATGCGAACGATGACCTGGTGCTTGTCCCTGCTCGGACTGTGCGTCACGGCCGGCTGCTTCAGCTCGGGGCTGTTCGCCCAAGACGATGCCGCCGCGGCCGCCGCCGCTCGCAAGAAGGCGCGCGCGGACCGGATCGCCGCACTGGCGAAGGCCGCGGGTGCATCGAAGACGTCGCTCGCGCGCGCGATCGAGATCGCGCAGAAGGAAGTCGGCGGAGTCGCCGTCGAAGCCGAGTTCGAACTCGAGGGCACCGAACTCGAACTCGAAGTCACGGTGTTGAAGGACGGCAAGGAACTCGAGGTCGAACTCGATCCGGCGACCGGCAAGGTCCTCGAGACCGAGGACGAGAGCGACGACGAGGACGAGGCGGACGACGGCGACGACGGCGACGACGGTGAGGACGACGACGGTCCCGCCGACGGCGCCCAGGACGGCACCCAGAACGGCACCCAGAACGGCACCAAGAAGGACGGCTGAACCCGGCGGCCAGGGGCTCGAGGAACGGCCCGCCGAGGAGTTTGCGAAAAGCGGTCCCTCGGCGGGCTGCTACCCTCCGCCCCCATGCTGCGCATCCCGACCTTCGCGTTGTTCGTGTGCCTGGGCGTCGATCCCCTCCTGTCCGCGGCGGACCCGCCCGCGCATGCACTCGAGACCGCGCTCGAGGCCGCGCTGATCGGCGCCGGCGACAACCGCGCCGAACTCGAGCGCGCGATCGCCGGCGTCGCCGCCGATCAACAGGACGGCATGCGCTGGTTGATCGCGCAGATGCCGGCGGCCGATCGCTCGACGCTGACGAGCGCGTTCCTGATCGAGCATTGCGCGCTCGCGTACGAGAGTTGGCGCGCCGCCCCGTGGCACGCCGACGTTCCGTTCGACGTGTTCCAGGACGCGATCCTGCCGTACGCGAGCGTCGACGAGCGACGCGACGCGTGGCGCAAGGATTTCCGCGAGCGCTTCCTGCCGCTGGTCGCCGACGCGAAGACGGCCGGCGAAGCGGCGACGAAACTCAATCGGACGATCTTCGAGCTCGTGAACGTCCGCTACTCGACGAAGCGCAAGAAGGCCCAACAGAGCCCGTACGAGTCGATGGAGACCGGACTCGCGTCGTGCTCCGGTCTGTCGATCCTGCTGATCGACGCGTGTCGCGCCGTCGGCGTCCCCGCGCGTTTCGTCGGCACCGCGTCGTGGTCCGACGACTCCGGCAATCACTCGTGGGTCGAAGTGTGGGACGACGGGGGCTGGCACTTCACCGGCGCCGCCGAGCCGACCGGACGCAAGCTCGATCGCGGCTGGTTCAAGAACCGCGCGAAGACCGCGAAGGCCGGCGATCCGAAGTACGGCGTGTTCGCCGTGACGTGGGCCGACTCGCCGTTCGCGTTCCCGTTGGTCTGGGATCCGTCGAACACGACGATCCGCGCCGTCGACGTCACCGAGCGCTACGCGCGCACGGATCCCGTCGTTCCCGCGGGATGCGCGCGCGTATTCGTGCGCGTCCGCGCCGGCGCCGAACGCAAGGCCGTTGCGCTGACGGTGCGCGGCGCGCACGGCAAGACCTGGTTCGAAGGAACGAGCCGCGACGAGACCGCCGACGCGAACGATCACGTCACGGTCGTGTTGCCGCTCGGTGCGACGGCCACGGTGCTGCCGCAGGGCGGCGAACCGTCGACGTTCACGGTCACTGCGGACGAGCAGCTCGTCGACGTGGCGTATCGCGCGGCATCGACGCAACCCGCGACGGAATCGCCGATCGACGCGCTGCGCGCGCACCTCGAGCGCGGTGGTCTCGACGACGTGGCGGCCCAGGAGTTCGCGCATCGCCCGCTGTCGCGCGACGAAGCCGCTCGAGCCGCGACGCTGTTGTGGGACGCCCACGCCGCCGCGATCCGCGCGACGCGCGCCGCGGAGCTCGAAGCCCGCGCGATCACGCTCGGCGACCAGACGATGCGATTCTGGTTCAAGGCGTTCGGCGACAAGCCGAAGTCCGGCCGTTCGCTGTGGATCTCGATGCATGGCGGCGGCAACGCTCCGCCCGAGGTCAACGAGCAACAGTTCGAGAACCAGAAGCGCCTGTACGCGCTCGACGAGGGCATCTACCTCGCGCCGCGCGCGCCGACCGACACGTGGAACCTGTGGCACGAGGCGCACGTCGACGCGTTCTTCGCGCGCTTGATCGAGACGCTGATCGTGCTCGAGGACGTCGATCCCGACCGCGTCTACCTGCTCGGCTACAGCGCCGGCGGCGACGGCGTCTATCAGCTCGCGCCGCGCATGTCGGATCGCTTCGCCGCGGCCGGGATGTTCGCGGGACATCCCAACGAGACCAAGCCGATCGGCCTGCGCAATCTGCCGTTCGCGCTGCATGTCGGCGCCGACGACGCGGCCTACAAGCGCAACGCGATCGCCGCGCAATGGGGTGAACGCCTCGACGAACTGGCCGCCGAGGACCCGGGCGGATACCTGCATCAAGTCCAGGTCCACGCCGGCAAGGGCCATTGGATGGACCGCGAGGAACGCGTCGCATTGCCGTGGATGGCGTCGCACACGCGCGATGCGCGTCCGTCGCGCATCGTGTGGGAGCAGGACGACGTCCTCCACGACCGTTCGTATTGGCTCGCGGTGGATCGTCCCGATCCGAAGGGACGCGTGATCGCGACGCGGGCCGGGCAGTCGATCAC
>JAEUIB010000366.1 GCA_016795255.1 Planctomycetota bacterium | reverse complement strand
GCAAGGAGGTACGGCCTTCGGCCTCTGTGTGTACGGCCTTCGGCCTCTTGTGGAGTGGGGCCCGGGGGCCTTCGGCCCCCGGCTCGCCCGATGCCCGAGCAGGCATCCCGCGGAGCGGCCCCTCATGTCCCCCTCATCTCGGTCGATACGCTGTTCGCCGATGCGCATCCTCGTCATCGAAGACGAAGCTCCGCTGGCACGCTCGATCGCGGTCGCGCTCGAGAGCAGTGGTCTCGCGGCCGACGTCGCGCACGACGGTGAAGAGGGCGAGTACCTCGCGACGACGCACGCGTACGACGCCGTGATCCTCGACCTGCTGTTGCCGAAGAAGCCCGGGCTCGAGGTCCTCGCGGGCCTGAAGGCGCGGCGGCCCGCGCTGCCGGTGCTCGTGCTGACGGCGCTCGGCGACGTCGACCATCGCGTGCGCGGCCTCGATCGCGGAGCCGACGACTACTTGGCGAAACCCTTCGCCGTGAAGGAGCTCCTCGCCCGCGTCCGCGCGCTGCTGCGGCGCGGCAACCCGAACGTCGCCGGCGCGATGGTGACGATCGGTGATCTCGAGGTCGACCTCGCGGGACACATCGTCCGTCGCGGCGGCCGCATCCTGGCGCTGAGCCCGCGCGAGTACGCACTGCTCGTCCTGTTCGTGAACCGGCGCGGCGAGGCGCTGACGCGCACCGAGATCGGCGAGCACGTCGTCGACCGCGAGTTCGAATCGACGTCGAACCTCATCGACGTGTCGATCTACGGCCTGCGCACGAAGCTCGGCAAGCCCGACCTGATCCACACCGTGCGAGGCGTCGGTTACCGCTTCGGCGCCGAGGAGACGCATTGAACGCGTGGACGTGGTTGCCGCGACCGCGCACGATCCGCGCCCGCATCACGACCGGCGCGGCGGTGCTGCTGTTCGCCGCGCTGACGGTCGCCGGCTTCGCACTGAACGCCGAGACGCGCGAGATCGCGCTGCGCGGTCTCGATCGCCGGTTGCTCGCGGAAGCCGAGGCGCTCGCGGGGCTCGTCCACTACGACGGTCAAGCCGTCTCCATCGAACGCCCGGAGGACGCCGCGCGCGAGTACGGCAAGGTCGGCGGTCGCGCGTACTTCCAGGTCTGGAGCGGCAAGGAGCCCGTCGCGCGCTCGCGGTCGCTCGGCGAGTTCCGGCTGCCGCGCCCCGATCCGGAAATGCTGCGACCGCTCGAGACCGTGCGCCATCGCCGTACCGATCGCGACTTCGCGGTCGGCCCCGATGGCGATCGCCTGCGATTGCTCAACTTCGTCGTCGCCCGCACGCCGTGGCAGACGGACGACCGCGGCGACGGATCGTCGACCGCGACCGTCACGCACGACCCGTCCGCATTGGTCGCGATCCAGGTCGCGCGAACACTGGACGACGTCACGCAAGCGCTGAGCGAACTGCGTGGAGACCTGCTCGTCGCGTTGCCGCTCGCGTGGCTCGTCGGCTGCGTCGGCGTCTTCCTGCTGGCATCCGGCGCGCTGCGGCCCATCGCGCGGATGAGCGCCGACGCCCGCGCGATCGCCGCCGGTCGCGAGGACCGTCGCCTCGACCCGGTGCGCGTCGAGAGCGAACTCAGCGAACTCGCGCGCACGCTGAACGCCGCGTTCGATCGCTTGGCGCACACCATCGATCGCGAACGCCGGTTCTCGGCCGATGCCGCGCACGAACTCCGCACGCCGATCGCCGTGCTACGCGCCGGCGTCGAGGTCGCGCTGACGCGACCGCGCGACGCCGAGGAAGACGAGATCGTGCTGCGCGAGACGCAGACGCAGGTCCTGCGCTTGAACCGGATCGTCGACGATCTACTGCTGCTCGCGCGCTTCGAACACGGCGCGGAGCTGGATCAGCGCGTCGACCTGCGGTCGGCGGTGCTCGCCAGCGTCGAACTCGCGCGCGCGGCCGATCCCACGGTCGCGTCGTCGATCCGGATCGACCTCGACGCCGATCCGCTGTGGGTCGCAGGCAGCACGTCGTTGCTCGAGCGCGTCGCGTCGAACCTGATCGCGAACGCGCTGGCGCACGGCGCGTCGGCGGACGGCGTCGACGTTCGCGCGCGTCGCGTCGCCGGGGAGTCCGTCGCGGAACTCGTCGTCGC
The DNA here is from genome assembly GCA_016795255.1 of Planctomycetota bacterium. Taxonomy (GTDB): domain Bacteria; phylum Planctomycetota; class B15-G4; order B15-G4; family JADJEK01; genus JADJEK01. The sequence continues at coordinate 5,598 of JAEUIB010000366.1, read as the reverse complement.
CGATCGTGGCGCCGGCATCGACCCCGAGCGCGGCAAGCACGTCTTCGAGCGCTTCTTCCGCGGCGATCCCTCCCGTTCGCGATCGTCGGGCGGAACGGGCCTCGGGCTCGCGATCGTCTCGGCCGTCGTCGCCGCGCATCGCGGCACGGTCGCGCATCGAGCGCGCGACGGCGGCGGCACCGAGTTCGTCGTGCGCTTGCCGCTCGCGCGCGTCGACGAATCGTCCGCCTGAACGCGTCGATCCATCGAGCGACGTCTCCGCCGCGCGGCCGACGTTCAGGGCACCGAGACCGCGGCCAGCGCGTGCGCGCCGCCTTGATGAGCGACGACGCGGTAATTGCCTTCGGTCAGCCCGGAGCCGTTGCCCGAGAACAACGCCTTGAACACGCCGTTCTGCGCGGCGACGACGTCCTGCTCGAACGCGGTGCCGTCCGTCGCGAGGATCGTCACGTGGACGAGCCCGCCGTTCGCCGACGGATCCGCGGTCCCCGAGATCGACAGGCGACCGTCGTCGGCCAACGCAGTCGTGCTCGATCCGGACACCGCGTACAGCACGACCGGGGATTGCAGCACCTGCGGCTCGTGGGCGCCGGGCGCGACCTGAGCGGGCAGCGGCGCGGTCACGAGGCGCAGCACGAGCGGTCGCTTCTTCGCCTTGGTCTCGAGTCGCTTCGCGAACGACTTCAAGCGGCTCTCGATCCGCGCGCGCGTCATCGCGACTTCCTGGCCGACGCTGGCCGCGAACGAATCCCACTTGCCGAGACCACCGACGCGGAAGTTCTTCGTCGTGACGCCGAGGTCGTCGATCTGCGTGGCCGCGATCGCTTCGACCGCACCGAGCGCGAAGTCGGCCGAGCCCTTCAGCTCCGTCATCGCGGCCGTCAGCGCGTCCGCGGCGGCCTCGACGGCGGCTGCCGGCTCGATCGATTCCTTCTGCAGCTTCACGAGGATGAGTTCGAGCGTCAGCGAGAACTCCTTCACGATCAGCTTGTCGAACTCACGCAGGTCGGCCTTCTGCTTGGCGATCGCCTTCGCGAGCTTCGTGTTCGCCTTGCCGAGCTGGGCCTGGAAGTTCTCCGCGGACGCGGTCGACGCCGAAGCGACGACGGCGGCGACGGCGATGCACGAGAGTGCGGACGAGAACGAACGACGTAGTGCCATGGTCTTCCTCGCGAGCGGGAGCGCGCGTCGCGGCCAATGGCCGGTCGCTCGCTCGGACCACGAGAAGCGCGAAGGCGTTCCACGCGGCAGACGCCGCGGTGGTCCATCTCGGAATGCCGTCGTGCTCTCGAAGTGCTGTGGTGTTGGGAACTCACCTCGCGGGAACGTGCCGGATCGGCGGATCGGCGGGCGAGATGAAAGCGGCCGCGCCGGCCCGGTCCAAATGGAAAAACGCGGGGCCGCGCCAGCCCCTGCCGGCGGGTTGCGATGTTTGCGACGCCGGCGCGTCGGTCACGCGGCGCGCGGACTCCGCGGGAACTCGGCGACGAAACGCGTGCCGCCCTCCGCGCGCGGTTCCCAATGCAAGGTGCCGCCGTGATCGTCGACGACCTGCCGACAGATCGCGAGACCGAGGCCGTAACTCCCGCGCTTGCCGCTCTTTGCCGCACCGCTGACGAACGGCTCGAAGATCCGATCGGCGACGGCGGGGTCGATGCCGGGACCCTGATCCTCGACCGTGATCCGCACCCGATCGGCGAGGCCGTCGAGCGCGACGTCGACCGCGCTGCCGGGCTTGGTCCAGAACAGCGCGTTGCCGACCAAATTGCGCAGCACGCGCAAGCAGCCTTCGCGGTCGGCGCGCAGGCGCGTGTCGCCGCTCGACCGGAATCGCAGCGTCAGACCCAGGCGATCCGCGCTGCGGCCCTCGCGCGGCAGACGCAGCTCCGCCTCCGCGGCGAGGTCGAACAGCTCGGTGTCGCCACTGCGCGGCTCGTGCGATCGGCACCACGTGATCAGGTTGTCGACCGCGTCGGACAGTTCGGTCATGTCCTCGAGGTGGCTCTTCAGCAGTTGGCGGTACTGCTCCGGCGTGCGGTCCGCGAGCAGCGTCACTTCGGTCTCACCGATCAGGTTCTGCAGTGGCGAGCGCAGCTCGTGCGCCAAGCCGGCCGTGAACGTCCGCAAGCGGAACAGCGCGTCGTGGACGCGCTCGATCATCCGGTTCAGCGCGTTGCCGACGTCGAAGATCTCCTGCGGTGCGTCCTCGAGCCGGATCGGCTGCGCCTCGTCGGGCGACCGGATCTGTTCGGCGCGCGCGACGACCTCGTCGAGCGAACGCAACGAATGGCGCGCCGTGAACCAGCCGGCGAGCGCTGCGATCGTCACGGCGACGATGAACGAGATCAGCGCATACGTGAGGTACTGGCGCATCTCGTTCGTCAGTCGCTCGGAGTCGACGATCATCTCGAGGTTCGCATCGAGGCCGTCGAGTTCCTCGGAGCCGATCGTCACGCCGCGAGACAGCAGGAACTCGCGCCAGTTCGGATCCTCCGGCAGCGTCTCGGGCACGAGCGCGAGCAGCGCCGCGTCGCCGCCCTGCGCGATCACCGAGCCGTCGTGCCGGCGCACGCGGATCGCGTACGACGGCTCGCTGGCCGCGGCGGTCGCGATGCGCACGGCCGCGGCGATTCCTTCCGGCGACGCGTCGCGACTGCGGATGCTGAACTCGACTTCGCCGAGTTCGTGATCCATGAAGTCCTTGAAGTCCTCGCGCAGCTCCGCGAGCAGGAAGTACCCGTTCAGCAGCGCGTACAGCGCGAGCACCGCGGCCGCGACGATCGCGAACCGCTGGGACAGACGCCGCGTCAGCGACCAGCGCCGCTCACTCGGCGCGGGCGAGGGCATAACCCGATCCGCGGACGGTCTGGACCAGCGGGTACTCGAACGGGTCGTCGATCTTCTTGCGCAGTCGGCGCACGTGGACCTCGACGACGTTGGTGCCCGGATCGAAGTCGATGCCCCAGACCTTCTGCAGCAGCTCCGTGCGCGACGTCGGCTTGCCGTCGTGGTCGGCGAGGCAGCGCAGCAGCGAGAACTCGGTCCGCGTCAGGTCGATCGGTTTGCCGGCGCGCGTGACCTTCGTGTCGACGTAGTCGATGACCAGATCGCCGATCGTCTTGCGCGGTCGCACGCTGCGTCGTCGCAGCACCGAGTGGATGCGCGCGACGAGTTCGGCGAACGCGAACGGCTTCACGATGTAGTCGTCGCCGCCGGCCTTCAGGCCGCGCACGCGCTCGTCGACGGCGTCCCGTGCGGTCACGAAGATCACGGGGGTGTCGATCCCCTCGCGCCGGGCGGCTTCCAGGACGTCCCACCCTTGGAGTCCGGGCAGCATGACGTCGAGCAGGACGAGGTCGAACTTGTCCTTGCGCATGAACTGGAGCGCGGCTTCGCCGCTGTCGGCGACGGCGCAGTCCATGCCGCTCTCCATCAGGCCTTTGCTGACGAACGTCCGGTACTTCGGATCGTCGTCCACGATCAAGACTCGCATCGGCACCCCCTTGGTTTCATCGGGCCCGGCCAACTCGCGGGACCGGCCCGGCGAAGCCACGGGCCTTTCTATCCCCGACCCATGCGCGAAAAGGTGTCGCGAAACCTGACATTTCGGTCATCGCTTCGTCAGTCCGCACTCTCGGGATCGCGTCGATGATTCCGCCGCCGAACCGGAGACTTCGCGATGCAGAGCGTGCCACGGCGATCGGAATGACCGTGGCCGAGAAACCGAGTCGACCCCGATGGTGTTCACCCAAGGTTGGATCCTCGCCGAGCGCGGCGACGCTCGACGAGCACAGCTCGAGCGCTTCGTCGCCGACGTCTACGCCCACGCCTACCGAGCCGACGTCCACGAGTTCCCGCCGCTGCTCGCGGCGATCACGGACCCGAACGACGCGCCGGTCGGAGTGATCGGAGCGCGGCCGGCCGTCGAAGGCCCGCTGTTCCTCGAACAGTACCTCGACGCACCGATCGAGTGCTTCGTCAGCGCGAGCCTGGCGTCGCCGATGCCGCGCACGCGCATCGCCGAGGTCGGCAGCCTGGCGTCGACGACGCCCGGGTTCGGCAAGGCGCTGATGAGTTCGCTCGCCGCGTACCTCGACGGCGCCGGCTTCGACGTCGCGGTGTTCACCGCGACGCGCCAACTGCGCAACTCGATCCGCAAGTGGAACGCGACGACGTACGACTTCGGTCCGGCGTGCGGGGATCGCCTCGGCGCCGATCGAGCGCTGTGGGGCGCGTACTACGACACCGATCCGCACGTGCTGGCGGTCCATCTGAAACCGTTCCGCGCGTGCGTCGCCGCGGACGCGTCGCTGGCCGCGATGCTGCGCAACGTGTGGGACGAGGCGTGGTGCGACGGCTCGGCGCATCGCCGGCTCGAGCGTGCGTCGTGAGCGCCTCGCTGCTCGTCGCGCGCCTCGATGCGATGGCTCGCGAGCGTCCGGCCGCGATCGCACTCGACGACGGGAACGGCGTGACCGTCGCGTACGCGGAGCTGCCCGCTCTCGTGCGTCGCGCCGCGGCCGACTGGGCCGCGACCGGTGCGCGGGTCGGCGGACTGCTGGCGCACAACGGGCTCGACAGCGTCGTCGCGTGGCTCGGAGCGATCGCGGCCGGCATCGCGGTCGTGCCGTTGCCGCCGTTCTTCTCCGCGGCGCAGTTGGACGCGGTCGCCGCACGCGCGGGGATCGACGTGATCGTCACCGACGATCCGAAGCGCGTGACCGGGTTCCAGCACGTGTCGACGCGGACGCGCGACGTGGTCGGTCTGCACGCGTTCGTCCGCGTCGATCGAAGCGCCGCGTTGAAGACGTTCCCGAACACCCACCTGATCACGTTCACGTCCGGCACGACGGCGTCTCCCAAAGGAGTGCTGCTCTCCGACAGGTCCCTGCTCGCTGTCGCGGAGTCCCTCGCCCGCCGAACCACCCTCGACACGGGCCGGCGCCACCTCTGCGTGATGCCGTTCTCCGTGTTGCTCGAGAGCGTGGGCGGGGTGCTGCGCAGCCTCGTTTGCGGAGCGACCGCCGTCGTGCCGGACCTTCCCAGCATCGGGATGCGCTCGATCTGCGACGTCGACGGGCCGCGCCTCGCGCGCGCGATGCATCGGCTCGGTGCGACCGACGCGATCCTGGTGCCCGAATCGTTGCGGATCCTGCTCGACGCGTTCGAGCGCGAGCCGGCGCCGCAACGCCTGCGCTTCCTCGGCGTCGGCGGCGCGCCGGTTCCGCGCGAGGCGCACCACAAGGCCGCCGCGCTCGGGGTTCCCGTGTTCGAGGGCTACGGCCTCACCGAAGCGGCGTCGGTCGTCGCGCTGAACTCCGCGGGCTGTGCGCGGATCGGCTCGGTCGGCAAGCCGCTCGCGCACGTGACGCTGAAGATCGACGAGCACGGCGAACTGCTGGTGCGCGGCGCGATCCTGAACGGCTACGTCGGCGCGCCCGATCCGTTCACGCCGGACGGGTTCTTGAAAACCGGCGACCTCGCCGAGCTCGACGACGACGGCTTCCTGTGGCTGCGCGGACGCATCGGTGAGTTCGGCATCACGAGCTTCGCGCGCAACATCCAGCCCAGTTGGATCGAGGAATTACTGACGCGCTC
>JAEUIB010000336.1 GCA_016795255.1 Planctomycetota bacterium | reverse complement strand
ACACGGTCGCCCGGGAATCCACCCGCGGCTCGGCCTCGACTCGAGCGGGGCGGGATGCGCATGAAGACGCGGCGCCGCGGGCCCAGACCCGCGACGCCGCTTGGTTCACGTGCGGCTCCTCTCTCTCTGTGTCAGGACCGCACGCCATCTCGCTCACGCACTCGTGCTCATGCTCAGAGGCCGTGAAGAAATCCCCCGCGAGCGGCGGAACGAGCGAGAACGGCGAGCGCGAGGAGGATTGCCGAGGCGACTCAATGGAAGGAGTCGGTGAGGCAATCCGACGAAGCGATCGTCGTTCGCAGCCGTTCCGACGCCGCGCGGGATTTTTTCACGGCCTCTCACGCGACGGGCGGGCTGTGACGGAATCTCATCGAGCCCGCATCACCGCGGCGCCGACGGGTCGTCGGGCTTCTGCACGTTCGGCGTCGGCTGGATCGGCGGCCTCGGCATCGTGGGCATGGTCGGCATGGTCGGCATCGTGGGCTTCGAGGGTCCGGCCGACGGCGACTCCAGGACTTGGAGCGGTCGCGCGGCCGGCGCCGCGTCGGCCGGCGCCTGCTTCGACTCCTTCAATTGGACTTTCCAGGTCTGCAGCTTGGCCTTCGCCGCCGCGTCCTCGGCGTCCTTCGGTCGACCCGCCTTCATCAGGAACAACGACAGGCTGCTCCACGACATGGGATCGGTCGGCTCGAGCTCGGACAGCCGTTGCGCGTAACCCACGGCCCGCGCCGGGTCGCCGTTGCGCAGCCAGGCCATCGCGATCGAGCGCAACGACTCGCGGTGATCGGGGTCGGCGGCGAGGGCGGATTCGAAGCGAGCGATCGCGCCGGCGAAGTCGCCGCTCGTGAACGCCTTGAACCCGTCCTTGAAGAGAGTCTGCACGTCGGTCATCGGTACCCCGTTCGAAGTGGACGGCAGTATGCGTGCGAGTCGGTTCGACGCGCAACCTGTATCCTCCCGCGCTCGATCCCACGACGGAGTCGCGCATGCTGCTGAACGGCAAGAAGGGCCTGATCCTCGGAGTCGCGAACAAGCGCTCGCTGGCGTGGGGCATCGCCCGCGCGGCGCACCGCGAAGGCGCGCGGCTCGCGCTCACGTACCAAGGCGAGCGACTGCGCGGATCGGTCGAGGATCTCGCGTCGCAATTGACCGAGCCGCTGGTGCTGCCGTGCGACGTGACGTCCGACGCCGATCTCGATCGCTGCGTCGCGCAGGTCGGTGAGACGTTCGGGCAGATCGACTTCGTCGTCCACGGCGTCGCGTTCGCGAAGCGTGAGGAACTCGAAGGTCGCTACGTCGACACGTCCCGCGAGGGCTTCGAGGTCGCGCTCGACATCTCGGCGTTCTCGATGACCGCGCTGGCGCGGCGCGTCGAGCCGTGGATGAAGAACGGCGGCGCTCTGCTGACGCTGACGTACCTCGGCGGCGATCGCGTCATCCCGCACTACAACGTCATGGGCGTCGCGAAAGCGGCGCTCGAGTGTTCGGTGCGCTACCTCGCGGTCGATCTCGGTCCGAAGAACATCCGCGTCAACGCGCTGTCGGCCGGCCCGGTGCGAACGCTCGCGGCATCGGGGATCTCGGACTTCCCGAAGATGCTCGAGGTCGTCAAGGAGCGCTCGCCGCTGCAGCGCAACATCGACCTCGACGACGTCGGCGACGCGGCCGTGTTCTTCTTGAGCGATCTGTCGCGCGCGATCACCGGCGAGGTGATCTTCGTCGACGCCGGCTTCCACAACATGGGGCTGTGATCGGACATGGCCATCTACGAATACGTCTGCTCGAAATGCGACGCCCGCCTCGAGGTGATGCAGCCGATGAGCGCCGCGCCGCTGACGAAATGCGGCGAGCATTGCGTCGCGAAGGACCACTCGGGCAAGGGCGCCGTCACGCGCGTGTTCTCCGTGTCGAACGTCGGCAAGTCCGCGAGCGGCGGATCCAGCTCCGGCGACGACCGCGGCGGCGACATGCCGTCGTGTGGATCGTGCGGTCGCATGGGGCCCGACGTCTGCAACTGAACGTCCGTGAAGCAGTCCGATGGATTCGAGCTCACCGCCGCTGAGCCGTACTCGGCGACCGACCTGAACGGGACCGAGGGGCGCGGCGCGCCGAGTTCCGCCCGCGTCCTGCATCCGTTCGCATGCGCGAGCGCCGTTGCATCCCGCGCCGAACGGCTCGTTCGGGACCGACGCGGTTACCGCACTCCCCTCCGCGCGTAGCAGCACGCGGCATCCAGGAGTTCGTTCCATTCCGCGGCGTCGAGCGGTCCATCGGACCGATCGCGATCGGTGGTTCTCCGGATCCCTGCTCGGTCCGAAGTCGCCGGAGCCGCCGCTCGTGCCCGTCGCGCACGAGCCCACGGGAGCATGCCGATGGGGAGTCGCGTCGTCGCGTCGTTCGTCGCGCTGTTGGGGGTCCTGTGCGCGAGCGCCGATGCCGGCGCCAAGCTGAAAGCGATCCGATTCCCGGCGACGTTGGCCGGAACCGGGGGCACGACGGCGCCGCCGAGCCAGGCGCCGTTGTCGCAACGCATCGTGCTCGAGTTCGATGCGAAGCCGAAGATCGGCATCGGGATCGACGCGGCGGTGTCGATCCGCGTGGCGGCGACCAATGGGCTCGGGCAGCCGGTCGGACAGCGCGCGTTCGGCACGTTCACGGTCGTCGGCCGCAAGCTCGTGTTCACGCCGCGATTGCCGACCGTCGATCCGGGCGATTCGTTCGGACCCCAGTCGGACATCGCCTCGCATGCCGGCTTGCCGGGGCTGTTGCCGGCGACGACGTACGAGATCACGCTCGACCCGAGCGCGCCGAACGGCATCACGAATCTCGCGAACGCCGCGACCGCCGTCGCACTGCCGGTGACGTTCACGACGGCGCCGACGTCGGTGGGCGCGATCGGGCTTCCTGGTTGGTTCGCGTTCGCGACGGCGTCGGCGCCGAAGCTCGTGAAGAAGAACGCGGTGCTGCCGAAGCCGAAGACGCAGGGCCTGCATCCGAACGTGCTGTCCGACCCGACCGGTCTGTTCGCCGGCATCCCGACGACGAAGCGCCCGCCGTTCCGCTTGCGGTTCGGCACGCCACTGAACCCCGCGGCGGAAAACGTCGGCGAGCGGATCCGAGTGCGCGCCGTCCTCGACGCAGCGGGGCAGCCGATCGACGTCGGGATCCCGGTGACGACGACGTTGGTCGAGAACCGAACCAAGCAGTCGACGGTGCTGCTCCACCCGAACGCGACGCTGCCGTTCGGGACCACGCTCGTCGTCGAAACGTCCAACCGTCTGGAGAGCCTGTCGGGAATCGCGGTCGCGGACGGAGCCCCGACCGAGGTGTTCAAGGAAGTCGCGCGCTACGTGGTCGCGACCGATCCGCTGCCGGGAGTCCCGCTCGACGGAGAGATCGTCGAGGACTTCGCGAGCAACGCGCGCGAGGACTCGTCGCCGCTCGCGTCGGGAACACCGCTCGCGAGTTGGAACGGCCAGACGCCGGGCGCGGTGCGCGCGTCGTTCGCGTTCGGCGGGGACGGATCGCTGGGTCCGTTCGCGGCGCCGACGGCCGGACCGATCACGATCACGCTCGACACCGATCATCAGCCGTTCCCGCTGCTGTCGGGCGCGACGCCCGGCGCGGCGCCGGGCACCGTCGTCGAAGGCGGCGTGTTCGAGTTCACGGACTTCCATCTCCCCGCGAACTGCGTGCTACGCGGCGTCGGGTCGAAACCGCTCGTCATCACGGCGACCGGGAACGTGCTGATCGAAGGCGTGATCGACTGTTCCGGCTCCGCCGGCACCGGGGACGACACGTTCAACTCGGCGGTTGCTCCCGCTCCCGGTGGAGCCGGCGGGCCCGGCGCGGGCAAGGGTGGCGACGGCCATCCGGTTCAACTGCCGAAGGGCGCGAAGTCGCTGATCTACGTCAGCACTCCGCAATTCGGGCAGTCGGGGTTCGGCCCCGGCAACGTCAAGGGCCAGGGTGGCGGCGGCGGACAGTCCGGCGCGACGCTGCCGTGGACCCCGTTCGGCAACGGCACCGCGTGCGCCGTGTTCACGGACTTCGGGGACGGCAGCCGAGGATCGGGCGGCGGCGGCGGCTCGTTCAACGTGTTCTTCCCGAACGCGCCCGAGCCGATCGGTGTGCCGATCTCGGGTCGTCGTGGCGGCGTCGGGATCGGCAATCACTTGCCGATCTCGTTCTCGCCGGGGTTGCCGTTCCCGACGCCGACGCTGCCGAACGCATACGACGGCGTGAGCTTCAACGCGGTCGCGAGGCCGAATCCGAACCCGACGTT
>JAEUIB010000333.1 GCA_016795255.1 Planctomycetota bacterium | reverse complement strand
TTGATCGAGCTCGAGATGAGCGCGGGCAGCCAACACGTCGAGGTCGAGGGCGATCCGGCTCGACGCCATCGCTCCTTCGGCGCGCAAGCGCGACAACACGAGATCGACGAGGGCGATCGCTCGATTCGCGTCACCGCCGCGCAGGAACACGTACGCGGCGACCAACGCGGCTTCCGGCACCGGCGCTTCTTGCGACGCGCACCGACGCGCGAGCGCGGTCAGGTCTTCGTCGGCTCCGGCGCCGGCGAGTTCTTCGCTCGCGCCGATCGCGATGTCGGGTTCGACGCGCGCCGCGTCGCAGAAGTCGTCGAGCGCTTCGGGATCGATCGGGTCGATCCGCTGGCGTGCGATCGCGACCAGCAGCAGTCCGCCGATCCTCAGGTCGCCTTCCTTGTGCGCGTCGGCGTACTCGACCAATTGCAGTCCCGACTCGAGCAGCGCGTGCGCGTCGTCGCCGCGCAGCAGCAGGATGCTGCGACCCCAATGGAGTTCGGGGCGGTTCGGGTGCCGCGCCACGGCGTCGTCGAGCAGACCGAGCGCCGCCTTCAGATCGCCGGACTCCGCCAGCAAGCCGGCGTTCGCGAGCACCGCATCCGGTGAGCGCGGGTCGACGAGCAGCGCCCGACGCACGCAACGGTCGAACGCGTCCTTGTCGTTCAGACGACGACGGACGTCGGCGAGCAGCAGGTGGCCACGCGCATCCTGCGGATTCGCGGCGATCGCGCGTTCGAGATGCGTCGCGGCGATCTCGAGTCGATTGGCCTGGATCTCGTCGCGCGCGGCGGCGAGTTGTTCCTGGTGCTCGCGCAGCGAACCGAACGCTCCGCAACCGATGCAGAGGGCGGGCAAGACGACGCCAGCGAGAACCGCGCGGGTGAGCCCACGCAACGACACGTCGACCACGACAGCCTCCCGGCGCGACACGAATCGAAGTTCGCGGACCCTATCAAACGCCAAGTCGCTGGAGCAGCGACGGACCGCCGCACCAGCGACTCGCGACTCGATCGAACTCTCGCGGGTTCGATCTCAGTCGATGTAGGGATCGTCCCAGTCGTAGTTCATGAAGTGACGATCGAACGAACGATAGACGTGCTCGGCGTCACGGCGAACGACCTGGTAGTAACCCTTCATGTGGTTACCCCACCAATACACCGAATCGGTGTGGCAGCCGCCGAGCGGCAGGGAAACGAGAGCGAGCGCGAGAAGGGCTCGGACACGACGCGCCATGAACGCACTCCTTGAACCGGCTGAATGTAAGTCGATATCAGGTGCTGTCTAGAAGAGCGCGGGATCCTAGCAACGCAGGTCGGGTGGTCAAACGCAAAAAAGTCCCGCTGCACACGGCAGGGGATTCGAGGTCACGCGGGCTGCGCGGAGCGCTAGAAAGCCTCGGTCTCCGACCCCGTGGAAGCCGTTCGTGAGCTCCGTTCGCACCCTCGCGTACCCCGTCGTCGCGTTGGCCATCCTGGCCGGCCTCATCGCACTGAAGCCGCGTCGGGAGTTCCAACCGGACGTCGTACCGGAGCTCCTCCCGCCGACGCCGGCGAAGGCGGGCACCGACGGTTTCGTGCATCCGTTGAGCGTCCCCGAGCCGCCGGAGTACGTGCTCCGCGCGCGCTTCCAGACCGACCCGGTCCGGCGCTTGTTCGATCGCATCGAATGGGGTTCGCAAGAGCTCTACCCGAGCGTCGATCGCGCGCTCGAGCGCTTGCCGCCGATCGAACAGCGCCGCTACGTCGATCTCGTCCGCGACCGTTACGCGGTCGATCCGATCCAAGCTGCGAAACACCTGACGCGACTCGGCACGCTCGAAGTGCCCGAGGCGGAAGAACTCGTCCTCGACGCGGCGCTGGCGCCGTCGGCGTACGTGCGCATGCAAGCCACACGCGCGATGCTGATGATGGACACGTCGCGCGGGGCGAAGCGACTGGAGCAACTCCTCGACGATCCCGACGAGACCGTGCGCCGCGAAGCGATCCGCTCGCTGAGCGAGATGCAATCGAAGGAAGCTCTCGAAGCGCTGCAGCACTACGCCGACAAATCACCCGACGACGGCATCCGGCACGTGTTGACGCGCATCGCGGAGACCGCCGAGGATCCGACGGCGATCCCGACGCTGCGCAAGTACGTCGACGAACCGGGCGACCTCGGCAAGATCGCGATGAAAGGGCTGTCCCGCTTCGGCGACTTGCAGGCGCTGGAGCGACTGCGCCAGTGGATCGTCAGCCCGAATCCGAACGACCAGGCGATGGGGATCGCGTTCTTGCAGGTCGCGCCGCGAGAGCTCGTCGATCCGCTGTGGGTCGAGCCGTTGCTGATGAATCCGTTCGGGGA
>JAEUIB010000312.1 GCA_016795255.1 Planctomycetota bacterium | reverse complement strand
GACGTCGGTGCCGATGGGCCTACGTTCGTGATCGACGACGCCGGCGCCGAGGCTTCGCTGCATCGCGATCCTCGGTCGGGGTGGTTCGTCCACGTCGCGAGCTACGGGTTCGGCGCGTCGACGATCGGCGTGCGGACGGCTCCCGCGCTGACCGGACCCTGGTCGGCGCCGACGCAGGTGTATCGGCCTCCCGAGAGCGACGGCCCGCGCCCGTTCGTCTACGCCGCGAAAGCGCATCCCGAACAAGCGACGGACGACGACTCGCTGGTCGTGACCTACGCGACGAACAGCCTCGAGTTCGGCGACCTGTTCACGCCCGAGGGCGTCGTCGGCCGCTACTGGCCACGCGTCATCCGCGTGCCGCGCCGGGAGTGATCGCGCGCACCGCGATGACCGCGGCGACCGTGCCGCCGATCGCGACGAGTGCCCTCGCCGCGATGCCGACCGCGCTGCCGTACAACGCCTCGCCGATCGTGAACACGAGCCCGAACGTCGCCGCGAGTCCGCCGACCACGCCGAGCAGCACGAAGCGCCCCTCGCTCGGCCGCACGACGTCGGGCGCGAGCGCGGCGACCGGGCCCCAGAACCCGAGCGGGCGGACCTTGCGATAGAACGCGACGAGCTTCGCCGGGTCCGGTGCTTTGCCGAAGACCGTGACGAGGACCGCCGCGATCGTCGAGGCGAGGACGACGAAGACGAGGCGTCCTTCGTCCGTCAGCGCGCCGTGGTCCGAGAACGGCCCAACATTCCACGTCACGTCGAGATGCGTCAGCGCGACCGTCGTCGCCGACGACGTCAGCATCGCCGCGATCTCGGTCGTCGCGCGCACGCGCCACCACGTCCACCGCAGTACATAGACCGCGCCGACGCCGCCCATGAACGCGAGGAAGAACGTGAACAGGCCGCGAATGGACTCGGCCTGCGACGCGACGATCCCCGCGAGCGCCATGACGCCGAGCCCCGACCACCGCGCCGCGGCGACGTAATGGCGATCGCTGCGTCCTCGCACGAGGAAACGGCGGTAGACGTCGTTGACGAAGAACGAGCTCGCGAGATTGACGTGCGTGTCGATCGTCGACATCAGCGCCGCGAGCAGCGACGCGACGACGAGCCCGAGCAAGCCGACCGGCAAGTAGCGCGCCATCATCTCGGGATACGCGCGCTCGGAGTCGCTGCGCGCGACGATCTGGCCCGCACGGACGGTGTCGCCGGGCTTGACCGTCAACAGCGGGGCGAGCTCGCGACGTTCGTCCCACGCGACGACGATGGGGTCCGTCCCCGTCGACGGCACCGACGGCGCGATCTCGACGCGGCCCGCCGTCGCCGAGATGACGGTGCCCGCGACCGGCGCCGTGTGCTCGACGCTCGGCATCACGAGCAGCGACGCCAGCGCGACGACGATCCAGCACCACGGACGCAGCGCGTTGTGCGCGACCTGGAACCAGATCTGCGCGAGCACGCCGTGGCGCTCGTCCTTGCACGCGCTGATGCGTTGGACGACGTAGCCGCCACCGTCGACCGCTTCGTACGCCCACCATTGGAGGCCGATGTAGACGGCGAACGCGACGACCGGCGCGGTCCAGAAGCTCGCGTCGAACGGCGAGCCCGGCCCGGTCGGCGGCACGAACGCGAGACGCTCCGCCGGAATGATGCCGCTCGCCACCGCGTCGAGCACGGGCGCCGCGCCGCCGGTGTGGATCCACACGATCACCGCGAGCGCGATCGCTCCGAGCATCGCCATCGCGAACTGCGTGACGTCGGTCAGCACGACGCCCCACAGGCCCGACAACAGCGAGTAGGTCAGTGTGATCGCGCAGCACGCGCCGATCGCCCATTCCTTGGGCACGTCGACCAGCACTTCGCTGATCTTGCCGGCCGCGAGCAGCACCCACGCCAGCGTGATGACGTTCGTGATCAGGGTGTGGTACGTGCCGAGGAAGCCGCGCAGCACGCGCGCGCTTTTCTCACCGTAGCGCTGCTCGGCGAGTTCGGCGGTCGTCATGATCTCGGCGCGGCGCCACATGCGCGCGAACAGGAACGCCGTGAAGAACCCGCAGACGGCGAAGCACCACCATTGCCAGTTCTTCCACACGCCGTAGTCGCGCACCCATCCGGTGATCACGAGCGGCGTGTCGGCCGCGAACGTCGTCGCGACCATCGACGTGCCGGCCATCCACCACGGCAGCCGCCGACCGGACAGGAAGAACTCGTTGACTCCCTCGGACGCGCGCCCCGTGAAGCGCACTCCGACCCAAAGGGCGAACGCGACGTACGCGAAGACGACGAGCCAATCGATCCAAGCGAGTGCCATGCGCGCCGCACGGTAGCGACCGGAACGGAAGAAGGGGTCAGCCCCCGTGCGCCTTCGCACAGGGGCTGACCCCAGTTGGCCGTGTCGCGCCCGCAT
>JAEUIB010000744.1 GCA_016795255.1 Planctomycetota bacterium | reverse complement strand
GCGAAGTCGGCAAGGGCCGCGCGAAGGAACTGTTCATCGCCAAGGCACGCGAGATCGCACGCGCGCACGCGGAACTCGCCGACGCGCTGGCGGGCAAGACCGCGATCTACCGCGCCGATGCTCGACAGTTCCCGCTGGCCGATGCGACGGTCGATCTCGTGACGACGTCGCCGCCCTACGTCGGCACGTACGACTACGCCGCGGTGCAGGAACTGCGCGCCGCGCTGTTCCAAGTCCCGCTGACGCGGACGATCGACGCCGAGATCGGGGCTCGCCGGTTGGCGTTCCGTGATCCCGACGCCGCGCTCGATCGGTTCCACGACGATCTCGGCAACGTGCTGGTCGAAGTGCGCCGCGTGCTCCGTTCGTCCGGTTGCGCGGTGATCGTCGTCGGCGATTCGTTCGCGCGCGAACGGCACATCGACGCGCTCGAGGTCATCGACGATCTCGCGAGTCGCGTCGGCCTGCACGTCGTCGCCGCGGCGACCCAGGAACGCGCGGTCCATTTCCGCCCGATGAAAGAGCGCGTTCGGCGACACGGGGAACACCTCGTGCTGCTGGCGAAGAACGGAACCTGACCGTTGCTCGGACGCGAGCACGACGCGAGTCGAGTTCGAACTGGCAATCCCGTCGGCCGCCGAGTCGAATCGTCGCCCGAACGAGGAACCATGGTTGTCGGCAGCGACTCTCCCTCCAACGATCCGCCCCGCGACGGAACCGCGCCGCCGTCGACGCTCGAAGAGCTCGTCGTCGCCGCGCAGGGCGGCCACGAGCGCGCGTTCGCGCGCCTCGTCGATGCGACGAACGCCGACGTCCGCCGCGCGCTGCATGCGTTCGGGGTCGGCGACACGGACGTGGACGACCTCGTCGTCGAGACCTACGTCGCGGCGTGGCGCCACCTGCGCAAACTGCGCGATCCGAGCGCCGTGACGGCGTGGCTCGGCACCATCGCCCGCCGCTGCGCCGTGCACTTCCTGAAAGTCCGCCGGCAGGAACGCGCCGCGGTGTCCGAGTTCGGCCGCCATCAAGCGACTCGCCGCTCGACCCCGAGCCAGGGCGAACCCCATCGGCCGTCGCTCGACGACCTGCGCCGAATGCTCGACGAATTGCCGCGGGACCAACGCGAATTGGTCGAGCTGCAGTTCGAGCGCGGCTTGAGCCTCGACGAATTGGCGAGCCGGACCAGCCGCACCTGGCACGAGGTCGTCTACGCGCTGACCGTGATCCGCGACCGCATCCGCCGCAGTTGGGAACGCCAACTTCGGCAACGCCGCGATTGACGCGCGCGGGGCCGGCCGCGTAGCCTTCCCCACTTCAGGTCGGGGTCCCTGCCGCAGGACGCGGGAGGGCCACGAGGGAAGCGGGTGTGAATCCCGCACGGTCGCGCCACTGTGAGCGGCGAGTCCGCCTCGAAAGCCACTGAACGTCGGCGTGCGCGAGCACGTCGGTTCGGGAAGGCGAGGTCGGACGTTCGAGCCGCGAGTCAGGAGACCTGCCCCGGCCTTCGGGTCCGTCGCCGCGCTCCGCGAAAGAGCGCGAGGATCGTGCCATCGGCACACCTCCTCTTTCGCGTTTCCTCGCGAGGCGCCGGGCCCCGGGTCCGGACGCTCGCGGAGCAGTGTCCACCCGGCGCCGAGGAAGAGCTCCCGGAGTCGTCCCATGTGGATTCGTTCGTCGCTGGCCGCGGCCCTCGCCGCGTCGCTGTGTGCATCCCCATCGTTCGCGTCGATCACCGCCGGACCCGGTTGGCAGAACGCGGCGGTCGCCGCCGCTCCGGCCGGCGCGTTCACCGGCGGCATGGATCGTCTGCCGAACGGCAACCTCGCGATCTACGACGGCAGTGCGATCGTCGAAGTCGACCCGTCGAACGGCAACGTCGTGCAGACGCTGTACGTCGCGCCGCCGTTCACGTTCGGCAGCTTCGTGACGGTCGACCCGACCGGTTCGTACCTGCTGTTCGGTGAGTCGTCGGCGAACTCGATCACGAAGGTCCCGCTGAACGGCGGCACGCCGAGCCTCGTCGCGACGATCCAGTTCAACTTCTCGTGCTCGTTCCTCGCGCCGGACGTCGCGCTCGTCGCGCACGGCGACGTCTCGTTCAACGCGACGAAGATCGTGCGTCTCGACGTCCTCACCGGCGCGACCGACCTCGTCGCCGACCTGATCGGCCCGTCGGGCCCGGTCGTCGTCGACGCGCAGGGCGACGTCTACTACGGCAGCAACACGATCCAATTCCCGACGCCGACGATCGG
>JAEUIB010000257.1 GCA_016795255.1 Planctomycetota bacterium | reverse complement strand
CACGTCGTCGACGACGCTCTTCTCGACCTCCAGGTCCTTGCGCCATTCGAGCGACCCGGCGAACACGTGCGGTTCGTGCCCCGCGCGTCGCTGCTCGCGAGCGAGGCGGGCGACGTACAGCTCCGTCCCGCCGATCACCTCCGGCGGATAGCCATGCACGACGTGGAGGATCTTCAAGACCGCACCTCGCCGACGGGGTGTCTCTCGACCAGCGCCACCAGTTCCTCCTCGATGCGATCGACGTGGGCCGCGAGCGACAACGGCGTCGGCGCCGCGGCGCGCATGCGTTCGATCGCCGACCGATCCTGGACGAACACCGCGAACGCGCGCGCGAGCGCCTTCGCGTCACCCGGAGCGAACAGCAAGCCGTCGACGTCGTGCCGCACGGCTTCGGCCATACCGCCGAGGTTCGACGCGACGACCGGCACACCGGCGGCGCGCGCTTCCTGGATGACGATCGGGAAGTTCTCGAACCAGATCGACGGCACCACGAGCACGTCGAGCTGTGCGAACGCCTTCGCCAGATCGCGACGCGGCACCGGCCCCTTCAATTCGACGTTCAGGCCCTGCGCGAGCTGCTCGAGCCGCGCGACGTAATCCGGGTAGTAGTCACGGCGGCCGAACACCAGCAGCCGGCCGTGGCCCTTCAGGAAGCGCATGGCCTCGATCGCGACGTGGACGCCCTTGTGCGGCGCCAGCGTGCCGACGAACCCGAACACGACGTCGTCGTGCTCGCGGCGCCGGCGCTCGGTGTGCGCCGGCATCTCGATCCCGAGCGGCAACACGTGGATCTTCCGCTTCGACAGCCCGAACGCGGCCATGCCCTCGCGCACGGTCTTCGACGGCGCGAGGAATCGGTCGACGTGACGCGCGAGCGCGAGGAAGGCCTTCGCGCGCCGCTTGAACAATGGCACGAACGAGTCGACGCGCGCCCGTCGGGCATGGTCCCCGGCGTCGGTCGGCGCCGCCGCATCCGAGCCGCCGCCGCGCACGAGCGGCAGTCCGCGCAGGACGTCGACGACCGGAGCGAGGTCGAATCCGGCGACGTTCTTCGTCCACCGGATCGCCGAGATCATGCGCTGCTGCAGCTTCGTCTGCGCGAACTTGAAGTCGGCCATGCAGTTCGCGCACTTCTTCGGCTCCGGCCCGGTGCAGACGCGCTCGCCGTGCTCCAGCAATTGCCCGAATCGCGCGCACGCGAGGAAGAAGTCGTGCAGCGTCATCAGGACCGGGATGCCGCGCTCCTTCGCGATCGCCGGCAGCCCCATCGACAGCAGCATCACGTGCTGGACGTGGACGACGTCGGGCTTCACTTCGTCGAGCACGACGCGGAACTGGCGCTCGACGTCGGGGTTCGTGAAGGTCTCGTCGAACGACTCGTAGAGCAGGTTGTTCGTCAGCACGTGGCACGGGATGCCGTGCCAGTCGCGTCGTTCGAGCGCGTAGTTGTGTTTCGACAGCACCTTCTCGGTGAAGAACAGATGCACGTCGTGACCGCGCTCGCGCAACGCGCGCGCGATGCTGTCGGTGTAGACCTCGGTGCCGGCCGAATGCCGCGGCAGGAAGAAGTGCAGGACGAACAGCACTCTCATGCGCGGCGTGCTCCCGTCTTCATGAAGCGCTGAGCCCGCTCCGGCGTCACCGCGCGCCCGAGCCATCCGTCCTTCAACCCGACGAGCTTCGCCCACGCCGCTCCGCCGCGACCGCGCGCCGCCGCGACGACGAACGCGAGCGGCCACGCCAGCACGTCGAACACGACCAGCCCGATCCACCCGCGCACGCTGCCGTGCCGCCGCAAGAAATGCACCGAGTTGACGGCGTTCATGTACTTGCGCGCCGCGGTGTACCCGCCGCCGGTCGACGCCGACGCGTCGTGGACCGCGATCGCACGCGCGACGTAGCGATTCTCGAAGCCGGCCCGCGCCGCGCGCTGGCCGAACTCGACGTCCTCCATGTAGCAGAAGAACGACTCGTCGAAGACGCCGGCGCGCTCGAACACCGCGCGGCGCACGAGCAGCGCCGCACCCGGGACGTAGTCGACCGGCGCGTCGTCGCGGAAGCAGCCGTTCCAGACCCGACCGTGCCCGCGCAAGCGCGACACGTTCTGCCGGTGCGTGACCTCACCGCCGGCGGCCCAGATCCGTCGTTCGTCGCCCGGCAACAGCACCATCGGTCCGACGATGCCGATCCGGTCGTCGGCGTCGAGCGCCGACTCGAGGTGCGCGACGCAGTCCGGCTCGACCTCGACGTCGTTGTTCAGCACGAGCACGCGTTCCGCGCCGCGCTCGAGCGCGAGACGGATGCCGACGTTGATGCCGCCGCCGTAGCCGAGGTTCGACGCCGCGACGTGGAGCTTCACGTGCGGCAAGGCCGCCTTGATGCGCGCGACCGAGTCGTCGTCCGACGCGTTGTCGACGACGACGACCGCCGGCGCGCGGGGGCGCGAGCGTTCGAGCGCCGCAACGCAGCGCAACGTGTGCTCCGCGCCGTTCCAATTGAGCACGACGGCGACGGTGCCGCCGCTGACCCGGGGTGCCGACATCGGCCGCGAGTCTACACCCGTCCCGCGCTCGCGGACGCGACGCCGTCGACGCGGATTCCTGGGGGTGTCGACGCCGGCCCGCGACGGCGCGCCGCTCCGGCCCCGCCGCGACGGGGTTCCGCGAATTCGGCCATTCCGGCCGTCCTGGTCAGGGAACGAGCCACGACACGCACGCCCACCAGGCCCGCAGCAGGCGGGACAGGATGCGTTCGCCGAGGCTTCCGGTCTTGCCGCGGTCGATCCGGGGCGAGAACGTCAGGTCGGGAGCTCCGAGGAGCCCCCGGTCCCCGCGCGTCCGGAACTTGGCGATCGCGCGGCGCTGGGCCCGGATCTCGGGGAACTGCGCGATCAGCGACGACTTCGCCTTCACGTACTCGCCGAGCGCCCCTTCGCGCAGCGCGAACACGACGTAGGCGACGCCGAGCAGCAGCAGTCCGGGCAGCGCCAGCACGAGCGTCCGCTTGCGGTAGGTCTTCAACACCACGCGCCAGCGATTGCGCGAGTGCAGGAACAGCCGGCGCGCCGGATAGCTCGGCCCGCCGCGGAACGAGATGCCGGCCGTGCCCGCGCGATGGTCGACCAGCGCGTCGGGCAGCGCGCGGATCCGCCAACCGGCGAGCCGCAGCCGGTACGACAGATCGTGGTCCTCGAACAGGATGAAGAACGCCGGGTCGTAGCCGCCGACCGCACGCAGCTTCGAGCGATCGACGAGGGCCGCCAGCGAGATGAACGCGTCGACGTCGGCCGGCTCGTTCGTGCAGCGATCGACCGGCACGAAGAAGTGCCGCAGCGCCATGACGCCGGCGTAGTGGAACGAGCCTCCGTCGTAATGGATGATGTCCGGCCGCGCGGCGTCCAACGCGCGCGGCGCGGCGACCGCCAGGTCGCGCTCGCGCGCGAACTCTTCCAGCAGTCGCTCGACGCAGCCCTTGCGGACCAGCACGTCCTGATCGAGCTGGAACACGAGGTCGTGCCGCGCCTCGGCCAACCCGACGTTGCGCGCCGGGCACGGACCGTCGTTGCTCGGCATCCGGATGACGCGCACCTGCGGGAACTCGGCGGCGACCATGTCGGCGCTGCCGTCCGTCGACGCGTTGTCGACGACGAGGATCTCCGCGAACGGGAACTGCCCGGGCGCCTGCAGCGAGCGCAGGCAGTCCCGCAGGTCGTCGCGACCGTTGTACGAGACGATGGAGACGGACACCGGAGTGACCATGCGTCACTTCACCGGGGGTTCGAAGTCGGGCGCGCGACAGACTTCGCGATGACGCAGGCAATACGGCAGCATCGCGAGCGCCGCGAACGTCGCCTTCATTGCGATCCACAGACCGCCGGGCGTCTGCTTGACGGCCTTGTCGATGCCGATCGTGCCGCTGGCGTCGTTCGCGTTCCCGCGCTTCAGGCCGAGACCCTTCAGGCCGAGCACCCACGCGGCGCGCACGATCTGGCCGATCGAGCAGTGCTTGAACGCGTACAGCCAGAAATTGCGCACGTGGTAGTACAGCGAGCGCTTGCCGCCCTTCATGCCGAACGGCGTCTTGTGGAACAGCTCCGCGTCGGGGCACATCACGATGCGATGGCCGAGCCGCAGCACGCGACTCGCGAGGTCGCGCTCGTTGCCGTAGATGAAGAAGCGCTCGTCGTAGTACTGCGCCGCCTTCAGCACGTCGCTGCGCGCGAGCGTGCCGCAGCCGCGGAACGTCGCCATGTAGCGCTCGCGCTTCTCGGCCAGCAGGAAGTCGTGCGGCATCCCCGGCTCGACGACCAGCGACGACACCATCGCGGTCGTGTTCGGTTCGGCCAGCATGCGGTCGTAGAGCTTGCCGAGCCACTCCGGCGGCGCGACGACGTCGTCGTCCATGATCGCCGTGAACGGCTGGGTCGCGGCCTTCATGCCGAGGTTGAACGTCTCGCACGCGCCGGCCTTGTCGTGCGGCATCACGATCAGCGTCACCTGCGGGAACTCGCGGCGGATCATCTCCGCGGTGCCGTCCTTCGACGCGTTGTCGACGACGACGATCTGCGCGGGTCGCGCGGTCTGCCGCGTCAGCGCGAGCAGGTTCTCGCGCACGTCGGCGCATTTGTTCCACGTCGAGATCACGCAACTGACCGGCACCGTGCGCGTCGCGGCGGGCGTCGAGACCTCGGGCGCGACCGGCGCCCGCGGCGCCGCGGCCGCGGCGGAGACCGCTCGGACTTGCGTCGCCAGCTCCGCCCACTCGGCCATCCGCGCGGCGTCGATCTCGAGGTACGCCTCGGCGGCTTGCACCGCGGCGACGTCGACGTTGACCGTGCGCGCGCGGTTCGCCGTCAGCGTCTTGTCGGTGACGTCGAGGTACGCGCGCTGACTGGAGAACGCGTTCAGCGCCGCGCGCTTCGCGTCCAGGAGCTGCGTCACGTCGACGAGGTACGACGCCGGCTGCGGCTCGTTGACCTCGTACAGCACGACGCGCGGCGCGAGGCCGCTGCGCTGCAACGCGCGCGTCGCGAGCCAGTACGTCGCGCGATGATCGGGATGGTGCTCCCACGGCGACGGCACGTAGAGCACGTCCGGCTTCAGCGTCTCGAGCAGTCCGGTGAAGCCCGACAGGAACGCGCCGTCCGGCCGCAATGCGCCGTCCGGGAAGTCGAGCGCGTGGAACTCGGAGATCCCGAGTTCCTTGCCCGCGGCACGCGCCTCGGCCTTGCGGACCTGCGCGAAGCGACCGCGCTCGTTGCCGTCGCGATCGCCGCCGGCGCCATCGGTGACGTGGACCACCGCGACCCGATCGCCGCGCCGCGCGTGCAGCGCGAGCGCCCCGCCGGCCCCGATCACTTCGTCGTCGGGATGCGGCGCCAGCACGACCACCCGTCCACCCGGCACGCGCGAGAACTCGGCGAGCGGGACGAACGTGAAGCTCGGGTCGAACGGCGGGAGTGCGGTCGGAAGCGGCGGCTCTGCGGACATCGGTGCGGTCGTCGACGGGGGTGGCGCAGCGTAAAGGGCTTCCAGGGCGACGGCGTGGTCCGAAATCCCGATGCGCCTGGCCGACGTCGCGGCCCGCGCCGCAGCGAGTTCGGAGGGTTCGGCGAGGCACCGCTCGAGCCGTGCGGCGAGCGCCGCGACGTCGCCCGGCGGGACCACGAACCCCGCGTTCCCGGCGCGTTCCGGAGCGGCGCCGCGATCCGCGACCAGCACCGGGATGCCGAGCGCGAGCGCCTCGTCGACGACCAGCGAGTACGTCTCCGCCGCCGTGCTGAAGAACACCGCGAGGTCGGTCTCGCCGGCGAGGCGCTCGAGTCGGACCGCGTCGAACGCGCCTTCCCGGACGAGCTCGAGCGGCGCCGCAGCGGCGATGCGCGCGAGCAACGTGCGTTCGAACTCCGCGTCGGTCGTCCGACCGAGCAGGGTCAGGCGGATGCGAGCTCGCGCCTCCGGCGGCAGTCGCTCGAGCGCGTCGACCAGCCGATCGACGCCTTTCACCGGCGCGAGATTGCCCCACCACGCGATGCGCAGCCGCCCCAGCGGATCCGGTCGCCACGGCGTCGGATGCAACGCGCGCGTCAGCCCGAGCGGCAGAACGTCGATCGCGACGTCGCGCGGCAGGATCCCCGACGCGCGCAAGGTCCGGGCCGCCGCCGACGACGGCGCCAGCACCTCGTCCGCGGCGCGCAGCTCGGCGTCGAAGAACTCACGGCGCGCGGCGAGCTCGGCGGCCGGCCGCTCGCGATCGCCGCCGAACTCCGGCGCGCAGCACGCGACGCAGCGCTCGCGCGGCACCGGCGTGTCGTCGCCGCAATAGCCGCCGTCGGGCCGCACCATGAAGAAGCGCGGGCAAGCCGTCAGGAAGTCGTGCAACGACACGATCGTCCGGATGCCGGCAGCCTTCGCGTCCGCCGCCAACGGCGCGAACAGGTTCATGTAGTGGTGGACGTGGACGACGTCCGGGCGGAACGTCCGCAGCCGTTCGTTCCACAGCGGACGCAGCGCGTCGACGACGAGGTGGACCGAGAAGCGCGGCCCGCGATGCGTGAACCGCAGGACGCGGATGCCTTGGTACGTCTCCTCGACGATCCCGTCGCCGTCCCGTTCGCTGCCCGCGAGCACGACGACGTCGTGGCCCCGCGCCGCCTGTTCGACGACCAGCGCCGCGAGGTACGCCTCGGTGCCGCCGACGAACTCGGGCGGGAAGTTGTGGACCGCGTGCAGGATCCTCATGACGCCCCGGCGCGCGCATCCGGCTCGAGCGCGACGAAGGCCTCGCCGTACGTCGCGCCCTTGTCGAGGAACACCGCGCGGTACGCGTTCAGCCCCGACACGAAACGTCGGATGTCGGTGTGTTCGAGTTGGCTCGGATAGCAGTCGAGCGCCGCCATCTTCGTCGCGTAGACGCTCGACACGTCGACGATCCACGTCGCGCGCGAGGCGCTCCAGACTTCGTAGCCGAACGCCTGCGGCGGCCGCGCGAGCTGCGCCAGCACGCGCTGCGTCAGCACCGCGGTCGTGAAGTGATCGGAGTGCTGATCGCCGACGTGCGGCGCGTAGATCACGTCGGGCGCGAAGCCTTCGATCGCCTGCTTCATGCGCGGCAGGATCGCGCCGAGGTCGTTCTCATTGACCCGGTGGTTGTCGGGGAAGCCCCAGAACTGCAGCGCCGCGATGCCGAGGACCTTCGCGGCCGCGCGCGCTTCCGCTTCACGGCGAGCCGCGTACGCGCGGGGCTCTTCGCGCCCGGTCGGATCGCCCGACGTGCCCGCGGTCAGGAACAACGCGTGGACTTCGTCCCCCAGCTGCGCATGCAGTCGCACCGTGCCCCCGGGCCCGATCGTCTCGTCGTCGGGGTGTGGCGCCAGCACGAGCACCTTGCCCCGAACGGGCGGTGCGGACAGGCGGATCGGCGGTGCGGGCGGTTCGAGGTAGCGCGTCATGCGG
>JAEUIB010000252.1 GCA_016795255.1 Planctomycetota bacterium | reverse complement strand
TCGAGCTGATGACGGAGTTCGACCGCAGGTTCCTCGACGAACGTCAACCGCCCGCGACGGCGTTGCGCGGCGCGAAGCTCCATCTCCTCCGGCACACGGAGTGGAAGGAACCACGCTATTGGGCTGCGTTCACGCTGGCCGGCGACTGGCGGTGAGTCCCGCGACCCCGCTCACCCCAATTCCAACTGCCGCTTCGCGTCGACGACGTCGCGGTTGACGAGCAGCAGCGCTTCATCGAGCTTGTCGGTCAGCGGCTGACGGCCTCGGACCGCCTTCTTGATCTGGCGGATCAACTGGATCACGAGGCGGAACACGCGGACGACGTCGCCCTGCGACGACGACGTGTACTGGCCGAGATCGTCGAACGATGCGCCGGTCGCGAACGCGTGGGCGACCGACGCGATCAGCCAGTTCGGGGGACGCACGGTCGGGCCGATCTGGCGATCGAGTTCGGCCTGGATCAGGCGGCCGACGACGCGCTCGACGTCGGCGCGCGTTTCGCGCAGCAGTTGACGCGGTGGCCGGCGGTACTGGTCGCCGCGACGTTCCTCGAACACGAGGCTCGCGAGCACCACGACGAGTTCGACGGCGCTCATCCAATCGAGCAGGCCCGACGCCAGCAGCTCCGTGACCGGGAGTTCGAAGCCGTTGATCAGCGCCGCGAGCTTGCCCTTCTCCTTCAGCTCGCGCTCGCCCTCGATGTATTCGAACGTGCGCAGCAGATCGAGCCGCGTCGCGATCGCGTGCTCCTGCTTCTTGCGGTTCTTCTCCCGCTTCTTCGCGGGCATCCGGATCCATTGGAAGTTGTTGAACGACTGCTCCCACGCCTCGAAGATCTTCGGCCCGAGCGTGCGGTGCAGGTTCAGCAGCGTCGAATACGACAGGTTGAACCGGCTGCGGATCGGCTCGACCTGACCGAAGATCACGCGGCGCACCTCTTCGAGGTCGAGGCGGTCGTCGTCGATGATGCTGTAGACGAGGCCTTCGTCGTCGATGCCCTGGCGTCCCGCGCGACCGGCCATCTGCTGGTATTCGCGCGCCTTGATCGTGTCGAACCCGGTGCCGTCGAACTTGCGCAGCGCCGAGAACACGACGGCGCGCGCGGGCATGTTGATGCCGAGCGCGAACGTCTCGGTCGTGAACAGGAGCTTCAGCAGACCGCGCGTGAACAGCCGCTCGACGAGTTCCTTGTGCAGCGGCAACAGACCCGCGTGGTGGAAGCCGACGCCTTCGAGCGCGAGTGCGCGCAGCTCCGCCTGCGTGCCGTCCGGCGCGATCTGGAACGTCGCGCAGATGTCGTCGAACTCGCGCGCCATCACGCTCTGCTCGTCGGGCGCGAGCAAGCCGCGCTTCTTGTTCTCGCGCGCACGGGCTTCGCACTCGCGCCGCGAGAAGCAGAAGAACAGCGCGGGCTTCGAGTCGTTCTGCTCGAGCAAGTCGATGACGTCGAACTTCGGGCCGCGGCCGCGATTGCGCTGCAA
This sequence comes from Planctomycetota bacterium, assembly GCA_016795255.1. Lineage (GTDB taxonomy): Bacteria > Planctomycetota > B15-G4 > B15-G4 > JADJEK01 > JADJEK01. The sequence goes on along the minus strand of JAEUIB010000252.1, from coordinate 471 downwards.
GCGCGGCAGCTTCTTCACGTCCTCGGCGCGACGCGGACCGATGCCGGGCATGAACAAGTAGTGCTTCAGCGGCACCGGGCGATGGTCGTGGCGGATCACCTGGACTTCGGTGCCGCGTGCGCGCGCGATCCACTCGCCGAACTGCGTGAGGTTCGACACCGTCGCCGACAAGCAGATGAAGCGGATGTGGGGCGGCGCGAAGATGATGGACTCTTCCCAGACCGTGCCGCGGTCGAGGTCGTCCATGTAGTGAATCTCGTCGAACACGACGTACTCGACGTCGTCGAGATCGTGCGGCGCTTCGAAGATCGTGTTGCGGAAGATCTCCGTCGTCATGATCAGCAACGGCGCTTCGGGGCGGATCGTGACGTCGCCCGTCATGATCCCGACCTCGATCTCCGGGCGCGCTTTGAAGTCGCGGTACTTCTGGTTCGACAGCGCCTTGATCGGCGCCGTGTAGATCGCGCGTCG
>JAEUIB010000245.1 GCA_016795255.1 Planctomycetota bacterium | reverse complement strand
CGGCGACTTCGAGAAGGCGTGCGATTGGGGCGCCCGCCTCGCGCGCCTGTTCCCGAACTCGCCGCTGCTCGACCGCGAGTTCGAACAGTGGTGCGAACGCGCCGAACGCCGCGCGTTCGGCGCCGACGTGCTGTCGCAAGCCGTCGGTGGCCGTCGGCATCCCGAGCGCATCGTGCTGCTCTACGAGTCGATCCTGCGCCTCGACGCCACGCGCAACGACATCCGACGCGCGCTGACGGGACTGCGGACGGCACGTCGCCGACGCGGCCTGTTCGTGCTCGGTGGAGTGGTCGTCGCGGTGCTCGTCATCGGCGGCGGCGCGATGACGGTGCTGAAGCGGATGAACGCGGCCCGCTTCGAAGGGCGCTTCGAGACCGCGAAGGCGCTGTTCGACAAGGGGGAGTCGAAGCTCGCGGAGACCGAGCTGCAAGCGATCGTCGACGGCGCCGGCGAAGGTCCGATCGTCGAACAGGCGATGCGAATGCTCGAGGCCGTGCGTCAGCGCATCGAGCGCGACGACAAGGAGAAGGCCGCGCGCGCCGACGAGAGCCATCGCAAGCGCCTGAGCGAGGTCCAGGACCTCGCGGACGCCGACGCACTCGCCGAGGCGTTCGCCGGCTGGCTCGCGCTCGACACCGAGACGCGCGATCCCGAAGCGCGCAAGTCGGTCGAGGTCAAGCGCACCGCGTTGATCGCGCTCGTCCGTGAGCGCCGCGAGCGCCTGACGAAGGCTCTCGCGCGCTTCGAGGTCCCGCCGCGCGACGACGCCGTCGCGCTCGAGCGGGCCGCCAGCGAGTTCGATCCGATCTTCTCGAAGGAAGTCGAGGCCGACACGCGCGCGCTCGCGGCGTTCTTCGACCGCCTGCCGATGAACGCGCGCGACCGCGACGAGCTGCGCAAGCTCGCCGCCGCGACGATCGAGGTCATCGAGCAGGCGCGCCCCGGCCTCGACGAGATCGCGAAGACGATGGAGCGGACGGCCGAGCTCGACAAGCTGTCGGGCGACTACGAGCGTTTGCTCGACCTCGAGCGTGCCGCGCGCTTCGACGAGGCCGCGGCCGGATGGTCGCAGTTGCTCGCGACGTACGGCAAGGGCTCGCTGACGTCGTTCTTCCAGGAGCGCCTCGCGTCGTGCGAAGGCGCGTCCGCGAGCGCGAAGTCGATCCGTGCGGCGCTGCAGAGCGACGACGTCGACGGCGCCGCGGCGCTGGCGAAGGCGGCGGCGGAGCAGTTCGCGAAGATCGACTTCGGCACCGCGCACGGGATCCCGGTGCGCATCGCGTCGCTGCCCGAAGGAGCGCGCGTCCGCAGCGGCCTCGAAGACCTCGGCACGACGCCGTTGGACGTGTTCGTGCCGAAGGGCAAGTCGAAGACGCTGACGCTGTCCGCCCCCGGATTCGTCGCCGAGACGCTGGTCGTGGACTCGGAAGCGCCGTCGCGCCGATCGCTCGACTTGAAGCGCGAAGGCCGCTTCGCGGTCGAACTCGGCGCCGCGCTCGACGCGCGTCCCGCGGCGAAGGGCGTCGACCTCTACGTCGGCGCGCGCGACGGCTCGCTGTACCGCGTCGACGGCAAGTCCGGGACGATCACCGCGTCGCGCAAGACCGGCTCGCTGGCGGGCGCCGCCGAGCCGCTGCTGATGTTCGGCAGCGACGTCGTGGTCCCGCTCGGCGAGGGTGTGCTCGCGGCGTTCCACGCCGAGACGCTCGAGCCGCGTTGGAAGGCGACGCTCGACAGTCCGTTCGCCGGCGCGCCGCTGTTGGACGGCGACCGCATCCTCGTCGCGCTGACCGACGGCCGCATCGTCGAGGTGCGCGGCAGCGACGGCAACAGCCGGACGATCGCGTCGCTCGGACAGACGTTGCGCGCCGGGCCGGCCACGTTCAAGGACGTCGTCGCGGTCGGCACGACCGGCGGCCAAGTGATCGCCGTGCGCAAGACCGACGGCTCCGAGGTCTACGCGACGCCGAAGTCCGCGACGCCCGTCGTCGGCCTGGTCGGCGTCGAGGCGCGCTTCCTCGCGGTCCACGACGACGGCTCGATCCACGCGATGGATGCGACGACCGGCGAACCCGGGCTCGAGCAGAAGTCGCTCGGCTCGGTCGCCGCGCGACCGGTCGCGCAGGACGGATACCTGCTGCTCGCGGTCGGCTCGAAGTTGATCGTGCTCGACGCGAGCTCGGGCGAGCAACGCCTGAGCGCCGAGTGCGGCGAGTGGATCTCCGCGCCGCCCGCGCTGTCGGGCGGACGCGTCTACGTCGGCGATCGCGCGGGGCGACTGCACACGTTCGACGTGCAGACGGGCGCGCCGCTGTTCCGGCACAAGTTCGCCGGCAAGATCGCCGCGGCGCCGCTGCTGCTGGCCGAGGGCGTGCTGGTCGTCACCGACAAGGGTGAGGTCGCGCTGCTAGGGACCTGAACGGCCTGTGCGGCCCGCACCAGGGGGCCGCAAGGCGGCGGCCCCCTGGACCCCCGCGCCTTTGGAACCGCAGGGCTAACTCGAACGGCTGAAGGCACGAGACGTTGGTCCGCGCGACGGCCCCCTCGAAGCGCTTTCCGCGTGCTACCTCCGCTCACGGCCCTGGGGTTCCGCTCGACCGCCGCCCTTGGCGGCGGTCCCGGTCGGAGACGCCCTGATGCCCGTCCTCCTACGGAATGCCGCGCGCGGGCGCGACGCGCGATGGCGAGGGGGCCGTCGCGCGGATGACGCCGTTTGGTTTCGGGATCGGCAGGGGCTCGCCGCGTTTCTTGCTCGTGGGACGGCCCTGGTGCATCGTGGATTACCGGCTTTGGATGCGACCGGCTGGCGGTCGCTTGCCCTCGTGGGAATTCGCGGGCAGAGCCCGCGTTCTGCTTTGAGTGAACGGAGCCGCCGCGACCTTTAGGTCGCGGCGGGCCTTGGGTTTGGGTTGGGGACAGTCCCCGGGACTGGTGCGGGGACAGTCCCGGGGACAGGTGGTCCCGGGGACAGGTGCGGCCCTGTCCCCCTGGTTGCTCAGGAACCCTTGATGCCCTGGTCCAGGCGCTCTCGCAGGCCGT
>JAEUIB010000195.1 GCA_016795255.1 Planctomycetota bacterium | reverse complement strand
GCTGTCGAAGTGGCCGATCCTGAAGGCCCCGGCGCAGAACGGCGTCCGCTTCATCCAGAGCGCGCGCAATCCGTACAAGGCTTGGCGCTATGCGTATCCGCCCGACGGCACGAACGACGTCTCCGTGACCGGCTGGATGATCATGGTGCTGAAGTCGGCGCAAGACTTCGGCCTGACGGTCGACACCTCCGCGATCGCCGACGCCCACGCGTTCCTCGACGACATGACGGACGAGCAGTCGTTCCGCACCGGCTACCTGTCGCGCGGCGGCTACTCGGCACGTGAACAAGGGATGGGCGAGCGCTGGCCGGAACAGAAGACCGAGGCGATGACGGCCGTCGCGATGTTGTGCCGCGTGTTCGCCGGCGAGGACACGACGACGAGCCCGGCGCTGCGCGGCGGAGCCGACCTCCTGCGCAAGCAGTTGCCGACGTGGGACGAGAAGGCCGGGACGATCGATTTCTACTACTGGTACTACGGCTCCTACGCGATGTACCAGATGGCCGGACGCGACTGGGACGCGTGGCAGCCGCGGATGCTGGCGGCCGTCGTGAAGACCCAGCGCGACGACGGCTGCGAGAAGGGCTCGTGGGACCCGCAGTTCGACCCGTGGGGCCATCGGGGCGGCCGCGTGTACTCGACGGCGATCATGACGCTGTGCCTCGAGGTCTATTACCGCTACGACCGCGTCCTCGGCGCGCGGTAGCCCCGCGGCGAAGACCGCGAACGACGCCGGAGTCGCCGGTCGGAACGGGAAGACGTGGGTTCGTCCGAACTTGGCTCGGGGGAGCCGGTTCCGGGCCGCGCGTTCCCGTTCCGCCCGGCGGCTCCGGCGTCACGATTCACGCGAGGCGCGAACGGCTTTCCATGCCATGATTCCGCCCATCATGCTCCGCTCTCTCCTCTCCCTCGCGTGGGCCATCGCGGCCCTGTCCCCCGCCGTCCGCGCCGACGACGATCGCGCGGATCGCTTCGCGGTCAACGTCGTGCTGAACGGCGACTTCGAGCTGGTCGCCGACACGTCGGTGACGCCGGCGAAGTACGGCGCGTACTGGAAGAACGCCTTCGAGTACGCGAAGGACACGTCGACGAGTCAGGTGTCGGAACTCGCGCCGGGCCAGCACGCGCTGCGACTCGAGCCCGGTCGCGACCTCGTCCGCCAGGCGCTGACGCTGTACGGACCGTACGCCGACCGGTTCGAGATGCGGCTGCGTCTGAAGCGACCCACCCCCGACGTACTCGCGCACGTGCTCGTCCGCTCGGGCGTGAACTTCGACCTCCACTACGTGCTGGGCGACGTCGCGAGCGTGCCCGACGTGCCGACGAAGCCGATCCACCTCGCCCCCGTCGCGGCGCCGGACGCCGAGGGATTCGCGACGTACCGGCTCGAGTTCGGCCGCGACTTCGCGTCGTTCCACAAGGTGCGCCCGGGTCCGTGGTTCGAGATCCAATTCGGCGCCGAGCGCGGAACGGCTCTGCTCGACGACGTGGTCGGGATCCACTGGTTGCCGCGGGTCGCGCCGCGCGAACTGCGCGCGATGCTGCTGGACGAGGTCCGCGCGTTGCTGTGGATGTACTTCGGGGCGAAGGACGGCTCGCCGAAGTCCGGGCTCGAGTTCGTCGACCCGGTGACCGGGTACCAGGTCGTCGGGCGTTACGACTGCAACACCGGCAAGACGACGCAGCTCGAGGGCGCGGTCGGCATCGCGGGGATCCACGAGATCGCGCTGCGCTACTGCCATGTCGCCGACGAAGCCGAAGACGCCCCCGCACTGCGCGAGTTGTTGCGGACGCGGTTGCGCGCCCATCTCGAGAGCCTGCTGCGGCACAACGTGCATCCCGATACGCAGCTCTACACGTTCGTCGATCCGAGGACGTTCGCGCCGAAGCTCGAGCTCGCCGTCGCACCGTCGCACTACATCCACCACACGCTCGACGTCGCCGCGCTGTTCCCGGACGACGCCGATCTCGCGGCGCGCGTCCGCGCGCGCGTGCTCGCGATGGCCGACGCGCTGGTGAAGATCCGCGCCGACCACGACCTGCCCCACACCGTGCAGTTCGGCCGGGAAGCCGGCGGGAACTGGTTCGGCCGGATGCCCGAGAAGTTCCATCCGGACGGTCGGCTCGATCAGCCGCGCACGTACAACCAAGCGTGGGCGATCTCGCAGAATCGATCGTGGTACTACGACTTCCAGACCGCGCACGGCCTGATGCGCGCGTGGAGCCTCGAGCCGAAGGAGGAGTACCTGCAGACGGCGCTCGGCGCGATCGCGCGGTTCGACCGCAAGTTCGACGCGCAGCGCTTCGACCTCGAGAACGACACCGACGACCACTACGGGTTCAACGTCGAATCGTTGCTGAAGGCGTACGACGCCAGTGGCCGCAAGATCAGGGCGTTCCTCGACACCGCGCAGACGTTCACCGATTACCGCTTGCCGCGCGACGCGGCGTGGGACGCGAACCTGTGGATCGAGGGCGTTCGCCTCGGCTCGTTCTGCGCCGGCGACCAGCCCCGCGCGTACCGCGGACCGACCGGGCTCTACCTGCTCGACGCGGCGACGAACCCGACGACGTCGCGCTTCGAGCCGTACCTGTACGCCGTTCGCGAACTCGCGCGCGGCGACATGAAGCACCGCCTGCTCGACGACGGCTTCACGCAGGACGCGAGCGCCTTCATGTGGACGATGATCTCGGCCTGCTACAAGAGCGACTTCATCGGGCCGTGCTCGATGAACTTGAAGTGGGAAGGCGACATGGGCGACCTGTTCGCCGGGCCGGCCAGCAACGGCTTCCGCGCGCTGGCGCGCGGGCTCGAGATCGGCGGCGGTGGCGGCGTGTTCGAGTTCGCCGCGTGGTACGCGACCGTGTTCGACCACACGATGGCGTTGTTCCGGAAGCCGTTCGGATACCGCTACGGCATGAGCGTCGAGACCGGCAAGCGCTACGGCATCCCGGAGCGCTACCTCGAGGGATTCACCGACGACAACCCGTACGGGATCGGCTGCGTGCTCGTGCACGCCGATCTGATCGAGAGCGGCGCGCTCGACGTCGATCCGCCACGACTGACGGGATTGACCGCGGACGCCGCCGCCGACGGGATGCTCGCGGTGACCGTGAAGGGTCCGGCGGGCGCGACGGTGCGCGTCCGCGCCGCGACCGACGCGTCGCTGCGTCAGCTCGGGCCGGTCGATTGGCGTTTGCGCTGGATCTCGGACCCCGCGGCCGCGGGCGCGGCGGCGACGCTCGACGACTCCGGTTCGGCCGTCGTCGCGATCCCGCTCCGCGCGAAAGGCCGCATCCTCGTCGAGGCGGAACTCGACGCGAACGGGCCTTTCGTCGCGGATCTCGTCAGCCTCGAACGAACGTTCGAGTGACGATCACTTCTTCGCGCCGGCGCGCTCGAGGTTGCGCAGCTTCACCGACAGCGACGACTTGCGGCGCGACGCGGTGTTCGGGTGGATCGTGCGATGCTTCGCGGCCTTGTCGATCTTCTGCATGGCGGAGGCGATCTCGGCCTTCGCCTTCGCGACGTCGCCAGCTTCGAGGGCGCCGAGCGCCTTCTTGATCTGCGACTTCATCGCGGACATGCGCGCCGTGTTCTCGAGGTGGCGCTTCTGGGCCTGACGGTGACGCTTCGCAGCTTGCTTGATGTGGGGCATGTTCTTCCTTCGGGAACTCTTTCGAAGTCTGTCGGACTCAGTCTCGGAAACCGTAGATCGGGTCGTCGCCGGATGCACTCGCCGGGCGCTCCGGCGGCGGGTCGACGGGTTGGGTCGGTGCGGGCGCCGACGGCGATGACGGCGCCTGCGCGACCGGCGGTCGCGTCACCGGCGGCGGCGCCGCGGGCGTCGGTGCGGGCTTGGACGTCCGCAAGCGCGCGACGCGCGTGCCGACGTCGCGGAAGTGGATGTTCTTCTCGTAGATCGACTCGAAGCGCGACAGCGCGCCGGCGACGTCGCCCATTTGCTCGAGCAAGACCGCGAGGAGGTACGTGACCTCGGTCGAGCGATCGCTCTCGCCCTCGATGCCGTCGAGCGCCGTCTCGAACTGCTTGCGCGCGAGGTCGACGAGCCCCTTGGCCTGGAACGCTCCGCCGAGGCCAATCAACGCGTCCACGCGACGGCGTGGGTCCTTGACGGCGTACTGGAAGTGCTCGATCGCGTCGTCGACGCGACCGGCTTCGAGCACGAGCTGACCGAGGCGGTAGCGCAGGCCGAGATCGGTCGGATGCTCGCGGACGCGGCGCTCGACTTCGGACAGTTCGAGATCCTTCGCCTCGCGCTCGAGATCGACGACGTCGGTCGCGGCCGCGGCGTCGCCGGCGGCGGCCTTCGCTCGCGCTTCGCGCAGTTGTTGCTCGAGGCCGAGCAGTCGCACTTCACCGAGGCGATCGCGGAACTCGGTCGAGTCCGGTTCGTGCCGCAGATGGTCCTCGATCGTCGCGATGGCGGCGTCGTACTGGCGCGCGCGGACGAACAGATCGATCAGCTCGCGGCGCGCGCGCTTGTCGGTCGGCGTGCTCGCGAGTTCGCGTTCGAGCGCCGTCTGGCGCAGCTTGCGCTGGTCGTCGGTCGTGACGATGCGTTGTTCGAGTTCGAGCTGCTGCGCCTTGCCCTTGTCGCGCGCGAGGTCGCGGGACGAGCGCGTAGGGTCGTACGAACCCGACGACAGCACGCCTTCGGCGGCGAGGTTCTTGCGCGCCTTCTCGGCTTCCGAATCGCGCGGCGATCGCTTGAGCACGGCCTCGTAGCACGCGAGCGCCTGCTCCATCTTCTTGAGCTGGTAGTAGAGCCCGCCGGCCTTCTTCAGCGCGTAGTCGCCGAGCTCTTCGTCGTCGCCGAGGAACTCGTAGACCGCCACGGACGAGTTGAGGTAGTTCGCCTTCTCGAGAGCCTCGGCGAGCTGCAGGTTGACCTTGCGGTTGCGCGGATCGTTGACGAGGTACTTCTCGGCGGACAGCGCGACTTGGTCCGGCTTGCCGCCGATGCCGCTCGTCATCATCGACATGCGGCTGAACAAGCCGGATGCCGCTCCGAGCGTCGGATTGAGCTTCTTGAACTCCGCGCGCTTGACCAGCACCTGGCGCAGCTCGCGGCGCGCGTCCCCGTGGTCGGGCTTCAACTGCAAGACCTGGTGATACAACTCGACGGCGTAGTCGAAGTTCTTCTTGCGGACCGCTTCGGCCGCCTTTTCGAGATGCTTCGCTACGTCCATCGCCGGGTGTTCCGCGCTCGACCTTCGTTCGAACTCACGCAAACACGAGAAGTTACCGGTGGCGGGGAGAACGGTCAACGCTCGGGCCGCTCGGCCGGATGC
>JAEUIB010000184.1 GCA_016795255.1 Planctomycetota bacterium | reverse complement strand
CGCCCGGGTGACGTCGTGCTGTTGAACTCGGTCGTGCTGCGCGTGCTGCGCATGAAGAACGGTGCGGTCCGGATCCTCGTCGCCGAGCCGCTGTCGGCGGGGGAGAGCACCGAATGACCGCCGCCGTGTTGCTGTTCGTGTTGTTCGTGCTGCTCGCGATCTCGTTCCTCGCGGCCGGCACCGAGACCGGGCTGTACTCGATCCATCCGTTGCGCGTCCGTCTGCGCGCCGAGGCGGGCGATCGCGGCAGTCGCGTGCTGGCGCGGCTGTTCAACCGGCCGGTCGTCATCGTGGTCACGGTGCTGGTGCTCGTGAACCTCGTCGAGATGGGCGCCGGGTACGTCGGACAGCGCATCTGCCTCGAGTTCGGGATCGAGTCCGAAGAGCTCGTCTCGTTGCTCGTGCTGACGCCACTGTTCTTCGTGTTCGGCGAGGCGCTGCCGAAGAACGTGTTCCGGCTGGAAGCCGACCGCATCGTGCCGCGCTTGGCGCCGGTGCTGTCGGTGCTGATCGTGCTGCTGCGACCGCTGACGATCCTGCTGGAGATGATCCTGCGCCTGCCGTTCTTCCGCGAAGGCGACGAGCGGAAGGTCGACGTGTTCACGAGGCCGGGACTGACGGACGCTCTGTCCGGGCCGGCTGCGGAGGACGCACTCTCGGCGACGCAGCGGACGCTGGTCGGCAACGTCGTCGGCGCGACGGCCGGCTTCGTCCGGTCGGCGTCGGTGCCGCTCGCGAAGGTGCCGCGGATGCGCTTCGACATGGGACTGGCGGAGGCCACGGCGATCGCCCGCGAGAACCCGGCGCGACGCTTCGTCGTCGAAGGCGAGGACGGTCGCATCGTCGGGATGGTCCACCTTTACGACATCCTGCTGCACCGGGATCCGGGCGTCGTCGTCCGGGATTGCCTGCGCCCCTTGCCGTCGGTCCGCGAGGACGCGTCGGTCATGGCGGCGATCGAGCACCTGCGGGCCGAGGAAAGCCAGATGGCGCTGGTCGTCGACGCATCCGACCAGGTGCTCGGAGCGGTGACCTTGCGGGACCTGCTCGACCCGATCATCGGGGGGTCGAACCGCTGGTGAGGCGCGCCGATCGCGCGGACTCCGATCGACGCAAGGGAGACGGGAATCGGCGCTTGCGGGCGCTTTCGGGCGCCAGTATCTTGCCGGCCGCGCGCGGGATTGGACCCCCGCGCGAACCTTCGGAGACGCATGACCGACACGCGTTCCTGGTCGCATCGAGCCCTCGACGTGCTCGGCGGCGCCGCAATCGCGGTGTTGCTGACGCAGACGTTCGTCGGCGGTGGTGCGATCTCGGCGCGCGAGCCGGCCGCTGCGACTTCCCCCGAGTACCTGATCAGCACGAGCGCGCTGCCTCACGGCGGCGTGTTGGTCGCGGTGTTCAACACCGAGACCGAAGTCCTGACCACGTACGAGGCCGAAGGCGGCACGAAGGCGACGCGCGGCCTGACGTTCGTCGGGGCACGCAAAGTCGCAAGAGACATCTTCGTGACCGGTTACAACGACAAGTCCGAGTACTCCTATCAGGAACTCGTCGAGCGCATCGCCGAAGTCGAGCGCCGCACCGCTGGAACCGCCGAGTCGTCGGCGGGAGCGGGCGAGCCCGGCGGTGCCGACAAACAAGGCAATTGACGCAATTCGGAAGTTCGAGCGGAGGCGTACGGTGGCCGACGATTTCATGTCCTTCGAAAAGGTCCTCAAGGAACTCCAGCTGCAGGAAGCGCAGCTCAAGAAGCTGGTCTCGGAAGGCGAGATCCGCGCGTTCCGTGATCAGGACAAGATGAAGTTCCGCAAGGAAGACATCGACCGCTTCCGCAAGAAGGCCGACGACCTGCCGACGATCGAAGCGCCGTCGGGCGAACTGACCGAAGAGCTGTTCGGCGATGACGAAGGCGGCGGCGACGTCGGCATGGTCACGCAGCAGATCTCCGACAAGTCGTTCCTCGAAGAGGACGCCGGCGTCGAGCCGATCGAGCTCGACGATTCGCCGCGCGGCACGGACGCCAAGATGGCGGCCGCCGCGGCCCGTCCGCGTCCGGTCAAGAAGGCCCAGCAGGCCGAAGAAGCGACCGAAGGCATGGGCGTCCGCGTGTGCCTCGTGCTCGGCGCGGCGATCATGCTGTTCGCCGTCATCGTGGCGCTCGACGCTGCGCAGGTGCAGCCGAGCGGCTTCTCGAAGGGCTTCATGAACATGATGGCGGGCATGACGAAGTGACCGGAACGGCGGGTCACGCGCACGACACCCCAACGTTTGGGTGAGGCGGGGCGACGGGAACCCATCCTGTCGCCCTGCTTGAATTCGCGCCGAGAGTTACGAGGATTGCGGCCTGACGCTGATCCGCAGGGCAACAGCGCACGAGAGCGGCCGAACGGTACACACAACGGTTTCCGGCACGGAATGCGATGCGTTCCGCCGGGGAGGTCAACGAGTCGTGAGGATGGCATTCCGCAACGGTTTGATGCTGACGCTCGCGCTGGTCGCGGGCGTGGGTTGCGTGTCGAAGAGCACGCACGAGAAGACACTCAACGAGCTGGACGAAGCGCGCAACATGCTTCGCAACCAGGAAGACATCGCGAGCGGCGCACTGTCGAGCAAGAGCAGCCTCGAGTCCGAGGCGAGCCGCTTGCGCGGCGAGACCGACAGCCTGCGCAACGCGAACACGCAGAGCCAGATCGAGCTCGATCGCCTGCGTCGTGAACTCGAAGACGCCAAGGCGCGGATGGCGAAGGCGAACGAGAACACCGGCATCCCCGGCGTCGACATCAGCGCGCGCGACGGCATGATCGTCTACGGCATGAAGGACTCGGTGCTGTTCGATTCGGGTCGAGCCGACATCAAGCCGGCCGGCAAGAAGACGCTCGCCGACCTCGCGAAGGTCCTGAAGCAGACGAACGGCAAGCTGCAGATCGCCGGTCACACGGACACCGATCCGGTGACGAAGACGAAGGACAAGTACCCGCTCGGCAACATCCAACTCGGCGTCGCGCGTGCGCTCGCCGTGTGGGACGCGCTGCGCGCGGAAGGCGTGCCTGCGGCCCGCATGCACGTCGCGTCGTACGGCGAGCACGATCCGCTCGAGGCCGGCAACAAGGCGAAGAACCGCCGCGTCGAGGTCAAGGAAGCGCAGTCGTGATGACGTGAGTTCGGCGGCGCGGAGCGATCTCAACGCTGCGGATGCGAAGACGGCGGGAGTCCTCTCGGACTTCCGCCGTTGGCGTTTTCGGTCGGTCTTCGCCGCGCTCACCGCGATCGTCGGATTCAGCATGCTCGGCTGTTCCGACTCGAGCGCCGACGCGGCGCGCCACCGCATCGACGCGCAGCTCGCGCGCCTCGATCGCATGGCGCTGGTCGTGCCGCGGCGCGCGGGCGCGATCGACGACGCGTTCTTCGTCGATCGCTTCGAAGTGACGAACGAGCGGTACCTCGCGTTCTGCCGCGACCACGCGTACGAACCGACGGACGGCGACAGCTTCCTGCGGCATCTGCGCGAACCGGGCGCCGAGGACGTCGACGACTTGCTGCAGCATCCGGTCGTGTTCGTGTCGGCCGCGGACGCGGAGGCGTACGCGCGGGCGTACGACAAGGCGTTGCCGACGCAACAGCAATGGGCCGACGTCGCAGCGGCGTTGAGCGCGCGCGGCACGGCGTGGGCGAGCTTCATCGCCAACGTGTCGGAGCACGATCTCCGCGGGCCGACGCGCGTCGGCACGTTCCAGAGCGGCCGGACGCGCGACGCGTCGGACGTCGCGCCGCCGGTGTACGACCTCGTCGGCAACGTCGCCGAGTGGACGGCGACCGCGGGCTCGAACGCCGACGAGCGGCGGGTCAGCGGCGGGTCGTTCGCCGAAGCGTTCCCGGAGAGCGCGGAGTTCGCTGCCGCGCTGCGCACTCCGGCGGTCGAGTACGCGGGCGACCGCAACTTCGCGCTCGGCTTCCGCTGCGTCGTCGGCCGGGCGAAGGACGTGGTCCGCGCGCTGCTCGACGATCTCGCGCTGGTTCCTGCGTCCGATCGCGAGCGTGCGTACGACGCGTTGGCCCCGTTCGGCGAGCCGTTGCGGCGCGTCGTCGACGCGCTGCGCTTCGAACGCGGGACCGTCGACACGCTGCGGGCGGGCGCGGGGGACGACGATTTCGTGATCCCGCTCGAGGACGGTTCGCTGGTCGTCTGCGACGTCGGCGGGACCGTGCGCCGATTCGACGCCCGCGACGGGTCGGTGCTCGCGGAGCGCGGCGGATTCGCCGAGCTCTATCACGCGATCGTCGCCGACGTGGATCGGGACGGACGGCCCGAGCTGTTGATCGGCGCGAACGCGGATCCGCGCGACGGCAGTCTCGATCCCGCACGGTGGCGTGCGCTGTTCCTCGACGCCGATCGAGCGCGGCTCGATCTCGTGCGGATGGACGACTTCGCGCGATCGCCGCTGACGGAGTTCGCGCCGGATGC
>JAEUIB010000181.1 GCA_016795255.1 Planctomycetota bacterium | reverse complement strand
TCACGTTCCCGTCCTTCGATGCGGGTCCGTGCGCACGCGCCTTTCCTATCCCGTCACAGCGCGATCCCAATCCCCCCCGGTAACCTGCCGGGATGCTCGCGCCGTCCCCATCCGCTCGCCGCGAAGTCCGCCGCGGCATCGCCGCGCTGGTCGTGGTGCAGTTCTGCTTCGCGCTGTTCCCGATCTTCGCGGCGTTCGCGTTCCAGCGGTTCGCGCCGTCGGCGGTCGCGTTCTGGCGCATTGCCGCGGGCAGCCTGATCCTGCTGGCGCTGGCGTTCGCGGTCCACGGTCGCGCGGCGTGGATCCGGCGTGAGGATCTGTGGCGCTTCGTCGGCTGTTCGTGGCTCGGCGTCGCGCTGAACCAGGGTCTGTTCCTCGAGGGATTGGCGCGCTCGACGCCGATCCACTCGGGGCTCGTGATGTGTCTGATCCCCGTGCTGACGTATGGAATCGCCGTGCTGCTGCGCCGCGAGCGGCTGAATCGTGTGCGCGCCGTCGGCATCCTGATCGCGATGGGGGGCTCGGCGCCGTTGTTCCTCGCGCGAGCCGCCGACGGCACCGCGACGCTCAGTGCTCATGCGTTCGGCAACGCGCTGATGTTCGCGAACGCGATTTCGTACTCGCTGTACCTCGTGTTCGCGAAGCGGCTGCTCGAGCGCACGCCGGCCCTCGTGTTCGTCGCGTGGATCTACGCGTTCTCGCTGCCGAGCGTGCTGTGGTTCGCGTCCGGCGTCGACGTCGCGCCGGCGTGGGAGGGAGCCGAGAAGGCGTGGCTCGCGATCGGCTACGCCGTGCTGTTCCCGACGGTCATCGCGTACCTGTTCAACGGCTACGCGTTGGCGCGCGTGCCGGCGTCGACGACGGCGTTCTTCATCTACATGCAGCCCGTCATCACGGCGGTCGCGAGTCGGATCGTGCTCGGCGAGCGGTTCCAGCCCCAATTGGTCCTGACGGCGATCTGTCTGTTCGTCGGACTGGGTCTCGTGTTGCAGCGGCGGTGGTGACGACAGAGATCACGACAAAACCCGGATCGACGGGGAATGAAACGTGGCCCCGTCCGTGGCAGCGGGTTAGCGTCTGCGCGTCCGGCCCGCCACGACCGGACCCCTCGTCGAACCAGCGATCCCGGAGCTCCGACATGACGACGTCGAGCGCGTGTGTCCTCCTGTTGACGCTGTGCGGCAGCGCGGCCGAAGCCGGGACGACGACCGTCCCGCTCGAGCCGAAGGCGTACCGCACGTTCGAACTGCTGCTGCCGCAGGAGCGCTTCGCCGAGGTCGGCGCCGGCTTCGCGGTGACGCACGGCGCCAGCGAGCGCTTCACGACGACGCTGGAAGGCGACCGGCTGCGCGTCGACCTCGACGGGGACGGGACGTGCGAAGCGCTGGTCGAAGGCGAAACGGGATTCGTCACGCTGGCGCGCACCGCCGCGGACGGCCGCTCGCTCGCGTACTCGGTGCGCTTGAAGCGCGAGCCCGGCGCAGCCTGGACGTACTCGTGCGGCAGCGCGATGGTCGGTCGCGTCGACGACGTGTCGATCCAGGTGTTCGACCAGAACCTGAACGGTCGCTTCGACGACTACGGCGTCGACGCGATGATCGTCGGCAGGTCGACCGTCGCGAGCTACCTGTCGAAGGTCGTCGCGATCGGCGATCGCCTGCTGTCGGTGTCGGTCGCGGCCGACGGCTCGACGCTCGACGTCGCGCCGTACGACGGGCCGACGGGCACGCTCGACCTCCGCACCGGCTTCTCCTGCAAGGCCAAGCTCGACGCGGCGATCGTCCGCAGCGTCGACGGCGCGCACTCGTTCGACGTCTCGCGCGCGAAGGCCGGCATGAAGGTCCCCGCGGGCGAGTACCGCCTCGAGAGCGGCCGCCTTGTGCTCGGCGAATCGCGCGCGACCGTGCGTGCCGGCCACTCGAAGCCGATGGTCGTCGCGCCGAATGCGACGCTCGAAGTCGCGTGGGGCGGCCCGGTCACCGCCGAGTTCGCCGCGCAGCGCGACGGCGACCAGATCGGGTTCACGCCGTGGGACATCTGGTACTACGGCCGCCTCGGCGAGGAGTACGTCGACTTCATGCCGCTCGGCGCATCGCCGACGTTCGCGATCAAGCCGCGGACCGCGCCCGAACCCATCCTCTGGGTCAAGTTCCCCGGCAACTGCTGAAGCATCGGCTTCAATCCGGTCGCCGTGCGCGTGCCGGGAAACGTGGATCTGGACATCACGATGACCGCGGAGAACTGGGCGTTCGGTGAAGTGAAGGGCACGTCGCGCGCCGCGGCGCTGAGCCCGCGCCCCGCCGGAACGGAGCTGCCGCCCGCCGAGGATTGATCGAGTCGCGAGCCGCTCGAGCAACCCGATCCGAACGACCGGCTCCACAACGCCCCTCCGCCGCAGCGCCGCCCTCCCAACCGAATCGAGAACGTCGTGTCCTTCGCGCAAGTCATGGGTCTTCGTCGATGCGTCGTCGCAGTCGCGCTGATCGGTGCATTCGTCGCGCCCGCGCTCGGGCAGGACAAGGTCGCGCGCGTCCCGGTGTCGATCGTCGCGGGTCGCCTCGTCGTGCCGTGCCAATTGGCGGCGAAGAAGCGCATCGCGGCCAACTTGTTCCTCGACTACGAAGCGCCGTGCGAACTGACGATGCACAACCGCGCGGCGATGGGCATCGAAGCCGAGGCCGAAGACGGCACCGCGACGCCGATCAAAGTGCTGCTGCCCGACATCGAGTTCGAAGTGGCGCGGCGTGAGCTCGCCGACGACAAGGCGTTCGAGCGCTTCACGAAGTGGTACAGCAAGGAACTCGGCGAGAACTCCGTCGTCGGCACGATCGGCGCGCGTCTGCTGTCGCGCTACCACGTGACGTTCGACCTCGCCGCGGGCTTCGTCGAGTTCAGCGCGCCGCGCGAAGCGTCGCGCGAGCCGCCGCCGGTGATCGACGGCACGACCGTGGTGCCGATCACCGTGTTCAACGATCTGGTGTGGTTCCCCGTCGCGTACGGCGACCGCCGCGGCGGCGCGATCGCGCTCGGCACGGCGAAGTACGACTCGTGGGTCGACTCCGATCTCGCCGACGAACTCGGGCATCCGGCCGGTGACGTCGGCCCGGTGGTCGTCGGCGGCATCGACCTCGCGCCGTTCGTCGCGTTCCGTCCCGAACGCGTGCCGCACACGCACCACGACGGCGTGTTCGGCGTGATCGGGCTCAACGTGCTGCGCCATTTCCGCGTCGAGGTCGACCGCGTCAACCGCACGTCGCGTTGGACGAATACCGCTCCGCCGCAGTTCCCGACCGAGGACCTCGAGTACTTCCGCGCGCGCGAACACGGTGACGGCGGAGCGCTGACGCAGTGGCTCGAAGCGCACGGCGATGCGCGCTTGGAGCCGGAGGCCGCGCAGCGGCTGCTCGAGCTGCGGCTCGACGAGAACGCCGACGAAGCGACGGTGAAGAAGGCGATGGAGTTCGTCCACGCGACGCGGCCGGCGGACCTGAAGGCGACCGGCGCACTCGAGCTCATGCAGACGATGCAGCAGGCAGGCCGACCGACGGACGCGCTGGTGGCGGCCGAACTCGGACTCGCCGCCGGCCGCGACGATCGCTATCCGGAATCCGTGCACAAGCTGCATGCGCGGATGGGCTCGATCCTGCTCGAACAGCAGCGCTCGCGCGAGGCGTGGAAGCACCTGCTGTCCGCCGCGTTCGGCCTGCCCGACGACGGGCCGCTGAACCTCGACCTCGCGCACTGCTACGAACAGGAAGGGCGCTTCACGCGCGCGTACTCGCGCTACCTGCAGGCGCTGCTGTCGCCGGACAGCGGCGACGCGGCGATCGAAGGCCTCGAGCGCTTGCAGTCGAAGATCGAGGACGCCGAGGACTTCTCGGTCGACGCCGTCGAGAAGCTGATCGAGGGCAAGATCGAAGGCTTCGGCGTCGCGACGAAGTTCCGGCCCGACGAGAACGCGAAGCCGAGCCGCACGCTGTTGCTCGAGTGGTTCACGAACGCGCATTTCGAAGGCCAGATCGGCATCGCGCTGGCGCGCGACGGTCTGCGCGACCACTTCGGCCGCGAGTACGCCGTGCTCGTCACGTACGACGTCCCCGAACCGGCGCTGACGCCGCTCGCGAATCCGCTCGGGTTGCGGCAGTGGGAGCGCGCGATGCGCGCGACCGGCGCGGAAGGGACCGCGCACGTGATGGACGGCATGGTCCGACTGCCGCCGGCCGCGCGGGCGCGGGACAAGCAAGCCGCGTACGACACGATCAAAGTCGGCGCGACCGCGCGACTCGCGCGCGAGTCGGACCACGCGATCACGATCGACGCCAAGGCCGACGCGAACGGCCTGCGCGCGAACGTCGTCGTGCTCGGTCCGCCGGTCGACGGCGCGATCGTCCAGGTGCTGCTGGTCGAGCGCGGCGTGCTGTTCCCGGGCAAGAGCCGCGTCGTCATCCACCGCAACGTCGCGCGCGCGGCGCTGACGAACGAACCCGACGGCGAGACCTTCGCGCCGAGCGACGAACGCCTGGAGTTCGCGTGCGAACGCACGTGGGCCTCGATCGGAACCGAACTCACGACGTTCCTCGATCGCCGCGAAGCCGACGGCGCGGCGAAACTGTCGCGTCACGCGACGCGCGTCGATCCGCGGCAGGCGAGCGTCGTCGTGATCCTGCGCGACCGTGAGACCGGCGCCGTGCTGCAAGCGGCGCAAGTCGACCCGACGCTGGCCGAGGACCTGCAATGAGCGTCGAACCGAACGTCCTCGAGACCGAAGGTCTGCGGATCGCGCGGGATCTGCGGCGGCACCAGGCCGCGCGCCGCGCGCTGCGGGCGTGGGTGTTCGCGGCGCGCTGGATCTGGATCGGACCGGCGGCACTGACGGCCGTGCTGCTGCTCGCGCTGGCGGCGGACCTGACGTTCGCGCCGACTTTCGTCGTCGCGCTCGCCTGCGCGTTCGTGCCGTGGCTCGCGTACGTCGCGTTCGTCCACGCGCGCGCGTCGTTCGCGACGCTCGCGGTCGAGGACGGCCTCGCGCGGCTCGATCACGATCTCGGGCTCGAAGGCCGACTGCGCGCGGCGCACGAATTCCTCGGGCGCGAACGGCGTAGCGGGTTCGAGCAAGCCGCGATCGACGACGCGGCGGCCGGACTCGCCCGCGCGACCGAGTACCGGCTGCCCGCGCCGCCGCCGCGGACGTGGCCCGCGCACGCGATCCTCGCGCCGCTCGGAGCGGCGCTGTGGTGCGGCGTGCTGGCGTGGCTCGGTCACGTCGCGGTGTTCGACGGCGGCGGCGACGTCGAGACGCGCACGCACGCGTCGGCGACCGGCGCGCGCAGCGAGACGCGCGACGCGCCGGCCCGCGAGACGCCGCCGCGCGACGTGCGACCGCCGACCGCGACGACGCCGCGGACGCCGGCGGAAGCGGCGCAGGGCGGCGAACGCCCGTCGGCGCGCGAGCCGAAGCAAGCCGAGCGCGAGAGCACCGGCAAGACCGGCGAAGGCGCGAGCGCGAACGCAACGCCGACGTCGGCATCGTCCGATTCGCGCGGGTTCACGTCGACGCAGAGCGATCCGACCCAGACCGGCGATCCCGGCAAGCAGCCGACGAAGCCCGCGAAGCCCAAGCCGAAGGACGACGCCGCCGCGACGCCGAAGAAGAAGCTCGAGGAGTCGGGCTCGACCGCCGGCAAGGGCACGGGCTCGGGCTCGTCGAAGAACCCCGGCGCGACGCAGTGGCAGAGCAAGGACCAGGTCAGCACCGACGAAGAGCAGCCGCTGAACGAGGACGAGGACGTCGACGACGACACCGACGAATCCGAAGCGCGCGGCGGCTTGCAGCCGAGCCTGCGCGATCGCCGGCCCGCGGTGAACCGCGACTTGCAGATCGGCTTCGGCAATCGCCCGAACCCCGACGCGAACGGCCGCGGTGGTCCCAGCGAGCAGAAGAAGTCGCGCGGCGTCGCGTCGCTCGTGCTCGGCGTGCCGATCCCCGACCACGTGAAGGGCCAGCCGAACCCGGGCCGCACCAAGATCACGCAAGAGCGCGTGCAACCGCGCGCCGACACCGCCGCGCCCATCGACGCGGAATCGCGCGGCGAACGCGCGACGCCGGTCGGACCGTTCACGCGACGCACGCTCGCGCCGTGGATGCGCGACGTCGTCCGCACCTATTTCTCGACGATCCGGAATCCCCCTCGGAGCTGACATGACCAGCGAGACCACGATCAACGCGCAGCAGGCGCGCGACCAGGCCGAACGCTTCCGCGCCGTGTGGACCAAGATCCGCGGCGAAGTGGGTCGCGCGATGGTCGGTCAGGAAGACGTCGTCGACGGCGTGCTGACCGCGCTGTTCTCGGGCGGCCACGTGCTGCTCGAAGGCGTGCCCGGCCTCGGCAAGACGCTGCTCGTGCGGACGCTCGGCGAAGCCGTCGACCTCGCGTTCTCGCGCATCCAATTCACGCCCGACATGATGCCTGCCGACATCCAGGGCACGATGGTGCTCGTCGAAGCGCAGGGCGGCACGCATCGCCTCGAGTTCCAGGAAGGCCCGCTCGTCGCGAACCTCGTGCTCGCCGACGAGATCAACCGCGCGACGCCGAAGACGCAGTCGGCGCTGCTCGAAGCGATGCAGGAGAAGCAGATCACGGTCGGCCGGCGCACGATCAAGCTCGCCGAACCGTTCTGCGTGATGGCCACGCAGAACCCGGTCGAACAGGAAGGCACGTATCCGCTGCCCGAAGCGCAGCTCGA
>JAEUIB010000175.1 GCA_016795255.1 Planctomycetota bacterium | reverse complement strand
GCGGATTGACCGGTCGAGCCCACCCGCCGAGCCGATCCTCCGCTCCGCCGAAACCGTCGAACGGATGACGATCCCGTTCGTGCGACCAATCACCACAGAATCGCTGCTTGCCGGCCGTTTTCCATGGGGCATAAGCTGGCTCGCGATGCACTCTTCCAACGGTTTCCACACGCTGTTCCCGTTCGCACTCGCCGTCGTCGTCGCCGCCCCGCTCGGGTGTTCCGACGACTCGCCCGAGCGGACGATCCCGACCGTCTCGACGCAACCCGCGCGGCCGGTCGCGCTCGACGCGACCAGCGCCGAACGGTTCGGCTATCGCGCCGCGCCGGGGCCGGACGGATCGTCGCCGTTCGCGTACACCACGCCGGCCGGGTTCGAACCGATCACGCCGACGCCGCTGCGCATCATCAACTTCAAGGTCGACGGCGACTCGGGCGTCGAGTGCTACGTGTCGCCGGTCGAGAGCAACGACGTCGCCGCGAACGTCAACCGCTGGCGCAAGCAGATGGGCGCGGAGGCGCTCGACGCCGCGGGGATCGACGCGTTGCCGCGCCGCTCGCTGATCGGCAAGCCCGGCACGCTGGTCGAGCTGACCGGCACGTACGCCGCGATGGGCTCCGAACCGAAAGCCGACTACGGGCTGATCGGTGTGTTCGCCGCACTGCCGATGGCCGGCATCTCGCTGAAGATGATCGGCCCGAAGGACGCCGTCGCGGCGGCCCGCGAGCGCTTCCTCGAACTGAACGACTCGCTGCGCCTGGCAGCCGCCGGCAGCGGGGAGTCCGCTCCGCCGACGGCCCCGGCCCCGGCGACGGCGCAAGCCGACGCCCCGGCGCAGGACGCGCTGAAGTGGACGCTGCCGCCGGGCTGGAGCGAATCGCCCCGCGACGGCATGCGCCTGATGACGTTCACGATGGCCGATGCGCCGAACTGCGAGTGCTGGCTGATCGGACTCGGCGGTGACGGCGGCGGCAAGGCCGCGAACCTGAACCGCTGGCAGCGCGAACTCGGCAAGGAGCCGCTCGCCGCCGAGGCGATCGACGCGCTGCCGCAGATGCCGATCCTCGGCCGCTCGTCGTCGACGATCGAGATCCACGGCCGCTATCAGGGCATGTCGGGACCGGCGATCGACGACGCGATGATGCTCGGCGCGATCTGCGAGCTCGGCCCGTGGACGTTGTTCGTGAAGATGGTCGGACCCAAGGCCGAGATGGAGACGCAGCGGACCGCCTTCCAGGCGTTCTGCGCGTCGTTGAGGTGAACGCGTGAACGCTCTCCCACCGCTCCCTCGTCGCTCGAGCGGCGCCGCCAAGCTCGTCGACGGCCTGTCGTCGCTCGGCCTCTCCTGCACGTTGCTGTGCCTGCTGCTGTTCATCACGTGGCGCGGCACGATGGCGCAAGTCGACCTCGGCCTGTTCGAGGCGCAGAAGAAGTACTTTGACTCGCTGTACTTCGTCGAGATGGCCGGGCCGATCCCCGTGCTGCTGCCCGGTGCGTACCTGGTGCTCGGCGTGCTGACGATCAACCTCGTGCTCGGCGGCATCCTGCGGCTGCGGCGCGGCGTCGCGACGCTCGGCGTGCTGATCACGCACCTCGGCATCGTGCTGATGATCGTCGCCGGTCTCGTGAAGTTCCACTACTCGATCGACGGCGCGATGCGGCTCGATCCGAACGCGCAGGTGTCGTCGTTCACGTCGTACCACGACTGGGAAGTGGCGATCGCGAAGGTCGACGGTTCGGATGCGCAGCGCGTGTGGCTCGTCCCCGGGACCGACTTCCTCGAGATGAGCCCGGCGCAGACGCGCACGTTCCGTCATCCGGAGCTGCCGTTCGCCGTGTCGATGTCCGGCTTCGCGCGCAACGCGTTCATCCGTCAGCACGTCGCCGGCAACCCGCGCGGAGCTCGCGTCGTCGACGGGTTCTTCGTCGACCCGATGCCGCTCGAGCTCGAGAACGAGTTCAACGAGGCCGGCTGCTACGTGGACGTCTCGCAGAACGCGAGCGGCCAGCGCTCCGAGGGCATCCTGTGGGGAGCCAATCGCGCGCCGTTCGTCGTGCGCGTCGACGACGAGACGTGGACGATCGATCTGCGGCGACGGCGCTTCGAACTGCCGTTCGCGGTGCGCCTCGACCGCTTCGTCAAGGACGACCACCCCGGCGTCACGATGGCCCGCGACTTCCGCAGCTTCGTCACGCGGACGGAGAACGGTCTCGAGCAAGGCGTCGAGATCAGCATGAACGAGCCGATGCGCCACGGCGGCTACATCTTCTACCAGTCGAATTGGGGGCCGCAGCGCGCCCCGCCGGGCACGCCGCTGTACTCGGTGCTGACCGTCGTCAGCAACCCGTCCGATCAATGGCCGCTGATTTCGTGCCTGGTCATCCTGGCCGGCATGTCCTTGCACTTCGGCCGCAAACTGTGGCTGTTCGCGCAGCGCTCGGGAGCTTCGTCATGATTCGTTCCACGATGCGTGCGCTGGCGTCGGTGATGGTCGCGTGGACGTGCGCCGCGTCCGCCGTCGCGCAGACCGCGGAACCTCCGGCGGTCCGCCGCCTCGAGCCGTGGGCGAAGTCGACGCGCGACGCCGCCGAGACGATGGCGATCCAGGACCAGGGCCGCGTGAAGCCGCTGTCGACGTTCGCGCGCTTCCTGCTGCTGCGGCTGTCGGCGGGCACGTCGCTCGCGCTCGACGCCGAGGGCAAGGTCAAGCTGTCGCCGACCGAGTTCGCGCTCGATTGCCTGTTCTTCCAAGAGCAGGCGATGGAGTACCCGGTGATCCTCGTCGAGGACTACGACGTGCTCGACGCCGTCGGCCTCGGGCGCATCGAGGGCAAGCGCAAGCGCGATCGGTACTCGTACCACCAGCTCGCGCCGTGCTTCGACCGCTTGTTCGAACAGGCCAATCGGCTGAACGAGATCGAGACGCGCCACCAGACGCCGATCCAGAAGCAGATCGTCAACCTCGCGCGCAACGTCGACGCGTTCGTCGCGTTCCTGTCGTGGCAGACGTTCTCCGTCATCCCGCCGCCGCAGGGCGAGAAGGAATGGCTGTCGCCGATCCAGGTGCGCCAGCGGGAACAGTTCGGTGAGACGCTGCCGGCGCAGGCCGACGTCGTCGCACGGTTGATGGCGATGCGCGACAAGCTCGGGTCGATGTCCGCGCTCGACGCGGCGTTCACGCCGCTCGCCGCCGACCTGGCGAAGATGGCGACCGACCGCGGCGAGTACGACAAGATCCCGCTCGAGGTGTCGTTCTACGCGACCAACTACTTCTTCTGGGCGCGCTGGCTGTTCGCCGCCGCGTTCGTGTTCGCGGCGCTCGTGTTCCTCGCGCCGAAGTTCTCGCTGACCGTGTGGCTGACGCAGGGCACGCTGGCGCCGGCGGTCCTGCTGCTGTGCACCGGCATCACGATCCGCTGCATCCTGCGCGAGCGCCCGCCGGTCAGCACGCTGTACGAGACGATCCTGTTCATCACGGCGGTCGCGGTCCTCGTCACGTTGTTCATCGAGTGGCTGCAGCCGCGGCGCGTCTCGCAGTTGATCGGCGCCGCGCTCGGCTTCGCCGGCATGTCGCTCGCGGGCTGGTACGAAGAGATCTCCGGCACCGACACGATGCCGCAGCTGCAGGCCGTGTTGGACACGAACTTCTGGCTGTCGACGCACGTCACGACGGTGACGATGGGCTACGCGGCCGGGTTGCTCGCGTCGGCGATCTCGATCGCGTGGGTCCTCGTGAAGACGGTGGTCGTCGTCCGCGGGCACTTCCGCGAGACGTCGACGTGGCTGCCGGCGATGACGCGCATGGCGTACGGCGCACTGTGCTTCGGCGCGCTGTTCTCGACGGTCGGCACGATCCTCGGCGGCATCTGGGCGAACGAGAGCTGGGGCCGCTTCTGGGGCTGGGACCCGAAGGAGAACGGCGCGCTGATGATCGTGCTCGGGATCCTGATCATCCTGCACGCCCGCCTGGGCGGTTACGTGCGCGAGCGCGGACTCCACGTGCTGTCGATCCTGCTCGGCTGCATCGTCGTGTTCTCGTGGTTCCACACGAACCAGCTCGGCGTCGGACTGCACGCGTACGGCTTCGACGAGAAGCTCGGTCGCATGATCGACCGCACGTACGCATCGCTGCTGGTGTTCGCCGGACTCGGCAGCGCGATCGGCGTCGTCGATTGGATGCGCGAGCGACGGCGCACGGTCGCGGCCGCGACGTCGCAGTCCGTCCAGGTCTGAATCAAGAGCGGAGCGGCAGCGAACCCATCCGGGCGGCGCACGCGCACACCCTGAGGGGTTCGACTTCGAGAGGGATCGTCCGCGCCTTCGGGCCGGCGTCGATCAGCGCTTGCGGCAGAGCACGAACTCGGCGACGGCGCGCAGCGCGTCGCGCGACGGCGTGGCCGGCAGCGTGTCGAGGTCGTCCATCGCCGACTTGATGAAGTCGTCGGCGCGGCGGAACGCGTAGTCGAGCGACGCGCCGATGTCGAACTCCTCGGACAACCGCGCGCGGCGGTTCGTCAGGGATTCGTCGCGGATCAACGACTCGAAGCGCTGACGCTCCGCACCGGACACGGTGGCCGCGTAGTGGATCAGCGGCAGCGTCAGCTTGCCGCTCTCGAGATCGGTGCCGAGCGACTTGCCGACGACACCTTCGTCGCCGATCAGGTCGAGGCAGTCGTCGATGATCTGGAACGCGACGCCGATGCTGCGGCCGTAGCGCTCGAGCGCCTCGACCCGGCGACGGTCGGCGCCGCTGTACAGCGCGCCGAGTTCACAGGACGCGGCGTACAGCTCGGCGGTCTTCGCTTCGATGATCTTCAGGTACCGCGGCTCGGTCAGCCCGAAGTCGAAGCGGTCGAAGATCTGGTTGATCTCGCCCTTGCAGACGATCTTCGTCACGCGCGCGAGGATGCGCGACGCGTCCGGCGTCGGCAGGTCGACCGACATCGCGAACGCGTGGGCGTAGATGAAGTCGCCGAGCAGCACCGGCACGTGGTTGCCGTACAGCGCGTTCACCGTCGCGACGCGGCGGCGCACGTCGGCGCCGTCGAGGATGTCGTCGTGGACCAGCGTCGCGGTGTGGATCAGCTCGACGATGATCGCGAGCTTGTCGTGCTCGCGGACGACGCGACCGCCGGCCGCCTTCGCCGACAGATACACGAGCGCCGGGCGCAGTCGCTTCCCGGCGTACTTCGAGATGTGGCCGACGAGCCCCGAGAGCGCCTTCGAATCGCTGGCGAGTTCGCCTTGGATCTCCTGCTCGAGTCCGGCGAGTTCGGCCTGGACCGGGGCGAAGCAATCGGCGAGTTCAACCACGCGACGGGTCTCCAATGAGGCGGTGCGAGCTTAGGCGAATTTCCGGTTCGTGGACAGTCGGCCGGACGTCAGGACTTGTCGTCTTCCGACGGCTTCGCGGGCGGCTTGGTCTCGTCGTCCTCGGGGCGTTCCTTCAGCCCCTTCTTGAACTCGGTGATCCCCTGTCCCATCGACCGAGCGAGCTTCGGCAGTCGGCTGGCGCCGAACAGCAGGAACACGATCACGAGGATGATCAGAAGCTCTTGCGTTCCGAGTCCGAACAAGAGCACGCATTCGAGCGCGTTGAGCACGGTCACGACTTGGCTTCCTTCCTCAGCGACGAGAACGACGAACGATGTTCGGCCCACCAGTCGCGCCAAGCCCGGGCATCGTCGAACGCTTGCCCGGTCAGCCGCTGCAGGTGCGCCATGGCGACGGTTCGCACCGTTTCCTGCTCGGAGTCGAGGGCGCGGACCAGGATATCGACGGCCTCACGCTCTCGGCGGAAATTCGGCCCGTAGTACAGCTTCAGCACCTCTTCCATGAGGTCGAGCAGCCGTTCTCGCAGGCGCGTCTGGGATCTGAATAACCCCAACACGAACGCGAACAGGAGGGCCAGGCCTGCGGCATAGCAGCGCATCAGGCCGAACTGGCCGTCGATCCAGTCCGCGAAGCCCTGGTGGAACGCGACCAGCAGGAACGCGGCGCACAGCACGGCCAGCGGCAGCGTCGGGCCGATGCCTCGCGCGCGGTGCGGTCGAGGCGCGTCCGGCGGCAGCGCGTCGGGACCCAAGCCCGCGAGCGGATCGTCCTTGCTCGAGGCGTCGGCCATCGCGCGCTCCCGCGGCGGCGTCACTGGATGCCGCGTTCCTTCAGCACTTCCGCCATGCGCGAGCCGAGATGGCCCGGCGTGTCGACGATCGCGACTCCGGCGCGTTGCAGCGCGGCGAGCTTCTCGCCCGCCGTCCCCGCACCGCCCGAGATGATCGCGCCGGCGTGGCCCATGCGCTTGCCCGGCGGCGCCGGGCGGCCGGCGATGAACGCGACCACCGGCTTCGTCACGTGAGCCTTGATGAAGGCCGCGGCCTGCTCTTCGGCGTTGCCGCCGATCTCGCCGATCATGATGATCCCGGCGGTCTCGGAGTCGGCCTGGAACATCCGCAGGCAGTCGATGAAGTTCGTGCCGTTGATCGGGTCGCCGCCGATACCGACGCAGCTCGA
>JAEUIB010000155.1 GCA_016795255.1 Planctomycetota bacterium | reverse complement strand
TACCGCGCGACGTCGTCGTAGATGCCGCTCTCGTTCGAGTAGAGCACGTAGTTGCGCGCGGTCGCGAACCACTCCTTCGTCGACGGCTTCACGCGCTTGATCGCGTCCAGCAGATCCGACGTCGTCATCGGTTGCGGCTTGCCGGTCTTGATCGCGTCCTTCAGCTTGCCTTCGACCGCGACGTCGACGAGCCCTTTCAGATCCGCGCCCGAGTAGCCCTCGCTCTTCTTCGCGATCTTGGCGACGTCGACGTCGCTGGTCGGCTTGCCGGCGAGCAGCACGCGCAGGATCTCCACGCGAGCGATCTCGTCGGGCGGCGGGACGAACACCAGGCGGTCGAAACGGCCGGGCCTGCGGAACGCCGAGTCGACCTGCCACGGCGCGTTCGTCGCCGCGACGATCAGCACGCCGTCGTTCGACGCCTTCGCGCCGTCGAGCTCATCGAGGAATTGGTTCACGAGCACGCGCATCCCGCTGTTCGACATGCTCGAACGCGTGCCGCCGAGCGCATCGACCTCGTCGAAGAACAGCACGAACGGCGTGTGCGAGCGCGCGCGCTGGAAGATCGCGTGGAGGTTGCGCTCGCTGTTGCCCATCCACATGTCGAGGACGTCGTGGATGCCGACGGACATGAAGCCGGCCTTGACCTGTCCGGCCGTCGCGCGCGCGAGGTGCGTCTTGCCGCAGCCCGGCGGGCCGTACAGCAGGATGCCGCCGCCGATCGACTTGCCGTACGCGCGGTAGATCTCGGGATGCAGCAGCGGCTGGATGATCTTGAGGTCGATCTCCTGCTTGACCGACTCCATGCCGCCGACGTCCTTGAACGTGATCTTCGGGCGCTCGACGAGGCGCTCGGCCTGATCGTCGGCCGCCGCGTCGTCGTCGTCCGCATCGTCGCCGGCGTGGATGCGACCCTCGGAGACCGGGCCCGCCGCGTGCTTGCCGACGCCGAGCTGCTCCGACAGCGCGGCGTCCTCGAGACCGGGGTCGGCTTCGATCGCTTCGCGGTACGCGCTGACGGCGCCGGCGACGTCGCCGCTCTTCAGCCGCAGCCGCGCGAGCAGCACGCGCGCGGCGGCCGGCGCGTCACCCTTCGCGAGCAGCGTTTCGAGCGCGACGCTGGCGTGACCGTCCTTGCCCTGCTCGAAGTAGACCTCGGCCAGGGCGAAGTAGAACGCCGAGTGCTTCGCGTCGAGCTTCAGCCCGTCCCGCAGCAACCGCTCGGCGTCGTCGAGACGACCGCGCTCGCGCAGCAACTTGACCAGGTGCAAGCGCAGCTTCGCGTTCGTCGGGGAGAACTGGAGCGCCTCGTCGAGGGCGCGTAGGGATTCGTCGTCGTGCACGGCAGGATCCGTCGGGAAGGCCGGAGTGTAGCAGTCGACCCTGGAACCCGCGTCGAGCCGACCGTCGCGGTTCGAGGCGAGAATCCGGCGTCGCGGGCCTATGATCCCGCGCGACCGTTCCCCGACGTGGCGGGTCCATGAGCGCCGCTGAACCTCGCAAGCGATTGGCCGCGCTGACGCTCGGCGCGCTCGGCATCGTCTACGGCGACATCGGCACCAGCCCGCTGTACGCGTTGCGCGAGTGCTTCGCGCCGGGACACGGCCTCGACGCGTCGCACGACCACGTGCTCGGCATCCTGTCGCTGATCCTGTGGTCGCTGATCGTCGTCGTGTCGATCAAGTACCTCGCTCTCGTGCTGCGCGCGGACAACCACGGCGAAGGCGGCATCCTCGCGCTGCTCGCGCTGGCGCAGGACACGATCGCGAAGCGGCCGAAGCTCGCGCTGGCGGCGGCGATGGTCGGCCTGTTCGGCGCGGCGCTGCTGTACGGCGACGGCGTGCTGACGCCCGCGATCTCGGTGCTGTCGGCGGTCGAAGGCCTCGAGGTCGCGGCTCCGGCGTTGCACGAGGTCGTGTTGCCGGTCACGGTCGCCATCCTGATCGCGCTGTTCTTGATCCAGAAGCGCGGCACCAGCGGCATCGGCGCGTTCTTCGGGCCGATCACGGCGGTGTGGTTCATCGTGCTCGCGGTGCTCGGCGTGCGCGGCATCCTGCGCGAACCGGCCGTGTTCGCGGCGTTCGATCCGCGCGCGGCGGTCGCGTTCTTCCTCGAGGCGCCGGAGCGGTCGTTCTGCGTGCTCGGTTCGGTGATCCTCGCGGTCACCGGCGCCGAGGCGCTGTACGCCGACCTCGGGCATTTCGGTCGCGGCCCGATCCGCATCGCGTGGTTCGCGCTGGTGCTGCCGAGCCTCGTCCTGAACTACCTCGGCCAAGGCGCGCTGATGCTCAGCGATCCGAGCGCCGCGGAGAACCCGTTCTATCTGCTGGCCCCGCCGTCGATGCTGCTGATGCTGACCGGGCTCGCGACGTGCGCGACCGTCATCGCGTCGCAGGCGGTGATCTCCGGCGCGTTCTCGCTGACGAGCCAGGCGATCCAGCTCGGGTTCCTGCCGCGCATGCGCGTCGAACACACGTCGGCCCACGCGATCGGACAGGTCTACGTCCCCGCGGTGAACACGCTGTTGCTGCTCGGGACGCTCACGCTCGTGCTGCTGTTCAAGTCGTCCAGCGCGCTCGCGGCCGCGTACGGCATCGCGGTGTCGGCGACGATGGTCGTCACGACGCTGCTGCTCGGCCTGGTCGCGGTGCATCGGTGGCATTGGCCGGTCTGGCTCGCGATCCCGGTGATCGGCGCGTTCCTGTTCGTCGACGCCGGCTTCCTCGCCGCGTGCGCGCTGAAGTTCGTCGAGGGCGGTTGGCTGCCCGTGCTGCTCGGCATCGCGATGTGCGTGCTGATGGCGACCTGGCAGCGCGGCCGAAAGGTGCTCGACGAGCGCATCCGCGAACGTCGATTGCCGTTGCCGATCTTCCTCGCGGACGTGAAGAACTCGTCGCTGCCGCGTCGCCCGGGCACCGGCGTGTTCCTGTCGGGCAACCCCGACGGCGTGCCGGTGTTCATGCTCCACCACCTGCTGCACAACGGCGTGCTGCACGAGCGGGTGTTGTTGATCTCGTTCCGCTCGGAGCCGGTGCCGCGCGTCGCCGAACGCGAGCGCGTGATGCTCGAAGACCTCGGCGGCGGTTTCTGGCGCGTGATCGCGCGCGTCGGTTTCTTCGAGCGCCCGAGCCTGCCGGCGGTGTTCTCCGAACTGCGCCGGCAGGAACTCGACGTCGACGTGATGACGAGCAGCTTCTACCTCGGACGGGAGTCGCTCGTTCGCGGCACGAACACGAAGCTGCGGCTGTGGCAGTTCAACGTGTTCGACTTCCTGTCGCGCAACGCGCTGCGTGCGTCGGTCTACTTCGACATCCCGGAGAACCGGGTCATCGAGATCGGCGTGCAGATCAAGCTGTGACGGCGATCGCCGTCACTTCAGGAACTCGAACGCCAGCGGATACTTCCACGCTTCGCCGCCGTTGGCCTTGATCGCGGCGATCAC
>JAEUIB010000725.1 GCA_016795255.1 Planctomycetota bacterium | reverse complement strand
CATGGACGTCCGGTGAACCGACGCAGGTGCGCGCCGACTCGATCGTCGCGAGTGCGCCGGCGTCGTCGCCTTCGAGGTAGCGGCAATCGGCGATCCAGCGCGCGACCTCGAGCCGTCGAGGCTCGACCGCCGGTTCGAGCGCGGCGCGTTCGAGGAACGCGCGCGCCTCGCGCGCGCGACCGAGCCGACGCAGCCGGATCGCGCTTTCGATCAGCTCGCCGACGGCGACGTCCGAACGACCCGCGCGCACGAGCAAACGGCCGACTTCGCCTTGGACCAGCGGGTCGTCGCCCGAGGTGACCCGCAACGCGTCGGCGACCGCCGCGCAACGCGCCGCGGACTCCGGTTCCGCGTCGAGGCACGCCGCCGCCAGATCGTCGCGCGACAGCACGACGCCGCCGTTCGCGTCGAGTTCGACGCAGCCGCGCGCGGCCAGTCGCTCCCAAACGTCGGTCCGAGCGATGCGGTCCCGTTCGGGCCCACGCGGCAACGGCAGAGTCGTCAGCGCGCACGAGGCGAGAGCTCGCACGTCGTCGCGATCCGATCGCGAGACTTCGGCGGTCGCCGCCGAGAACTCGGGCCCACGCAACGGCAATCGCTCCCAGCGCCGAGCCGCGTCGACGCGGACGACGCCGCGGTCCGCGACGAGGATCCCCTCGTCGAGCGCGATGCGCAAGCCAGCGCGAACAGCTCGCGGTTCGTACCCCTCGGCTCCGCGCAATCGAGCGACCCACTCGGGGGACGCGTCGAGTCCGATCTGGACCCGCAATGCGCCGATCACGGTTTCCGTGGACGGCGCCGGGATCACGAGCTCGTCGACGGGTTCGGTCACGGGTTTTGCGCCGACCGCGACGACCAGCACGTCCTGACGCCGCGGAACGCAGCCGAGCGCACTCGACGCACCGGTCACCAACACGAGGCAGCTCGGCGGCAACGCGTCGACGACCCGCGGATCGGCGAGTGCTGGGAACTCGGCAGCACGAACGTCCAGCACCGGGCGCCCCACCGCCGCGGCGCCCACGACGATCGCCAAAGCGACTTCGGCCTCGGAGCCCGCAGGCACGCGGACGCGGACCGACCCGCCCGGCCGCCCGACGCACGTCGCGAGTCGCGCCCGAACGTCCTCCGCCGTGAACTCCAGCGCCTCGAGTGCGCAGCGCAGCGATGCCGGCGTCTCCAGCGCGGCGCCGGATCCGGTCACCGTCGACAACTTCTCCAACACGTCGACGGCCGACGCCGGGCGCAACGCGGGATCCCGACGGAGCAAATGCCGGACGAGGTCGACGATCGGCGCCGGAACGTGCGCCGCGACGTCGGCCGGCAGCCGGAACTCCGCCGCGGATTGGATCCGGACGGCATCGACCCCGTGGTGGCCGTGCGTCGGTAGTCGGCCGACCAGCGCCTCGAACAGCATCAGGCCGAGCGAGAACAGGTCCGAGCGAGCGTCCGCCCCCCGTCCGGCCAGGACCTCGGGCGCCATGTATGCGAGCGTGCCCGCGATGCGATCGTCGGCGGCGACCGGGGGCCGCGTGAAGCCGAAGTCGATCACGGCCGCCTGCGGTCGGTCCGGAGCTCCGTCGACGAGCACGTTGTCCGGCTTCAGATCGCGGTGGATCGCTCCCCGTCGGTGCAACACGCCGACGGCGCGGAGGATCTGCGTGAAGGCATCGAGGATTCCCCGCAGGGGAGTCGACCGCAGTGCGGCAGTGAAGGGCGAGCCGCGTACGAACGGGAACACGACGACGAGCGACCCGTCCGACGGATCGATCCGGACGTCGGTGGCCGCGACCAGGCCGGGGTGGTGGATCGACAGCAGAGCCTGCGCTTCGCGCAAGGCCTGCTCGCCGGCGCCGCGACCGAACCGCTTGAGCGCGACCTCCGTGCCGGTGAACGAGTCGAACGCGAGCACGACGTCGCCGCTGACCCCGGAACCGAGCGGGCGCAGCGGTCGGTAGCGGGCTCTGGATCGATCGAGCAGATCGGCAACGGGTTCAGTCATCGACGTCGCGAGGATACTCTGTCGCTCGTCGCGACGCGCCGCGTCACGCGACCTGAAGGGAGATCGTCATGTCGAGGCGTTCGCATTTCGCCGTTGCCGTGTGCGCGGTCCTGGCCGTGGGCGCGTGGGCTCGCCAGGCCGCGGCGGACGTCGTCCACCTGAAGGACGGGAAGAAGGTCGAAGGCAAGATCGTCAGCGACACACCCGCGGCGATCGAGGTCGAGACGAAGTTCGGCAAGCTGAAGATCGAGCGCAATCAGATCGCTCGCATCGAAGCCAAGCGGATGCCCGCCGAGGAGTTCAAGGCGCGGCTCGAAGCGGCGGGGAAGGACGCGGCGAAGCTGTGGTCGGTCGCCCTGTTCGCGAAAGAGAACCGGATGAAGGACGACTACGAGCGCCTGGTGAAGAAGGTGCTCGAGGCCGATCCGCAACATCGCGAGGCCAACGAGGCGGTCGGCAACGTCCTGTACGAAGGCCGTTGGTACACGCCGGAAGCGCTCGAGAAGGAGAAGGCCGCGTTCGCGAAGCGGATGACCGACGACGGCATGGTCTTCTACAACGGTCGCTGGATCCCCGCCGACTCCGCGAAGCGCGAGCAAGGCCTCGAGCAGTACGAAGGCGAGTGGATCCCGAACGCCGAGATCTACAAGCGCAAGTCCGCGAAGCTGATGCCCGAGCTGCTCGGGGTCTCGCTGAAGACGTACGAGAGCGAACACTTCCAAGTGCGACTCGAGAACGACGACGCGCTCGGCGCCGACGTCACGACGCTGCTCGAGGACGCGTTCGCCGAGTTCGTCACGGTGTTCAAGCCGAACGAGC
>JAEUIB010000083.1 GCA_016795255.1 Planctomycetota bacterium | reverse complement strand
GGCCGTCGTGGGCTCGCCGCACCTCCGGCGGAGCCGACCCAGGACCCTCGCGCCGAATTCGAAGCCGCGTTCGAGCGCGCTCTCGTCCGCGTCTCCCGCGCCGGACGCGACGGGTCGTTCCGCTTCGACGACCTCCGGGCGCCGGCGAGCGTGACCGTCGAGATCGAGGCGCCGCCTGGCTCGAACGCGTTGCCGACGAGGCTCGAGTCCGTCGCGCTGCGCGGCGACGCGACGACGACGCTGCCCGACGTGCACTTGGTGGCCGGCGCTCGAATCGACGGCCAAGTCGTCGACGAGTGGTCGAACGCGATGGTCCACGCGCGCGTCCGGACGCACGACGGGCGCGTCGCGACGACCGACGCGGCCGGGCGGTTCGTGTTCGACGGACTCCCCGACGGGACGTTCGATCTGTCGACGACGCACCAAGACGGCTTCGACGCGTTGGCGAACGGCGTCCGCGTCCGCGCGATGCCCGGACGATCCGAGTTCGTCCGCATCGAGCTGCCGCGCGCCGCGCACGTCGCCGGACGTGTCATCGATCAGGACGGCCTCGCGGTGGCTCGGGCCGACGTGCTCGTCGAGTTCGAGACCATCGACGGCGACGGCGTCGTGATCCGCGGCGTCGGCGCGACCACCGACGCTGCCGGCGCGTTCGACGTCGGCGGGATCCGTCGGAACGCCGAATGCCGCGTCAGCGTGCATCGAGCCGGCTACACCACGCCGCGCGCGCAAGCGCCGGCGTCGAAGTCCGCGTCCACCGGCGCGCCGTCGTACGTGTGGACGACCGCCGGCGAACGCAACCTCGAGCTCGCGCTGTTCCGACTCCCTCGCGCGACGATCGAGTGCGTCGACGCCATCACGAAGCGGCCGCTCGTGCCGGCGTCGATCGCGGTCGGCGCCGTGACGCACGCCGGCGCGACGATCGAGGAGTTCCGCATCGGTCCCGGTCTCTACGAGGTCCCGCTCGAATCCACGGCGGTCGTCCAGAGCAGCGTCGGTGTCTCGATCGCGGGGTTCAACCCGAAGTCGGTCACCGCGACGTTGGGTCCGCGCGACCTCGATCTCGGTCGCCTCGAGTTCTCACCGATCGCCGGCGCCGGAGAGATCCCGGTCGACGTCACCCCGGTCGAGGGCCGCGTGATCGACGCGCTGACGCAATCCGCGATCGCCGGTGCGGTCGTGGACGTGCTCGGCCTCGACCAGACCGCGGGAACCAATCTCCACACGCGCACCGACGACGACGGACGCTTCCGCCTCGTGCTGCGAACGACGGACGTGAGAGACCTGTCGGACACGCTTCGCGTGCGCGCCGGCGCGCGGCGGTACGCGCCCGAGATCGTGCTGCTGCGCGACGTCGGGCTGATTCCGATGTGGCCGCGGAGTTCGAAGCGGGAACACGGCGCCGTGACCGGCGGCGTCATCGGTCGCGACGGCCGGCCCGCGGTCGGATTGCATCTCGTCTGCGACGGGCGCTCGACGCTGACCGACGAGCGCGGGCTGTTCGCACTGACGCGACTCGACTTCACGCCGGTCGACGAACTCGTCGCGCAACAACCCGCGAAGTCGATCGAGCCCGCGATCACGCACCGACTGCGCGTCCTGTTCGGCGGGATGGATCCGCTGGTGAACGGAACGCCCTTCCCGTGGCGATTCGACGTCAGCGAACCCGCGCCCGAAGCGACGGTGACGATCGACGTTCGTCCGTACACCGGTTCGTTGCGAGGTCGCGTGCGCATCAACGGCAGCATCGTGCCCGGCTTGCGGATCGAGTTGATCGAGCCGATCGCTCCGATGAAGTTCCAATGGTTCCTCGAGGACGCGGCGCTCGACGCTCCGACGCGGATCCTGACGGCGACGACGACGCGCCAAGACGGCTCGTACGAGTTCCCGCTCCTCGTTCCGCTCGAGGGCGCGCTGCGCGTGGTGCGCAACGGCCGACCTCTCGGCGAGCCGACACGCGTTCGGATCGGTGCCGCCGACGATGCGACGGCGGACGTCTTCGTCGCGACCGCCGACGTGCGCGGACGCGTCGTCGGCTTCGCGCCCGGCGGCGATCCGCCGATCGTGACGGCACGCCGCGCGCAATCCCGCGGCGTCCAGCAGGCCCCCATCGTCGAGAGCGTGATGACGCGCACCGATGGCAGCTTCGAATTGCTCGACCTCCTCGCGGGCACGTACACGTTCACCGCGCGAACGATGGACCACGCCACGGCCCCGCAGATCGTCGACGTGACGCAAAACGGCAGCGAGTCGGTCGAGCTCGAACTCATCCGCGTGCATCGCGTCGTGCTGGACCCGGAGACGTGGAACGACGTCTACGGCGCGGTTCCGAGGTTGTCGAACGCCGAAGGAATCACGGTGACCCCTGCCACCGAGCGAGATCTGCACGATCGCGTGTACTTCGCGAACGTCGCGGACGGCGCGTACGAACTGCTGTGGGAAGACGCGAGGAACAGGAAGAAGCCGCGCGATGGAACGGGTGATCGCCGCGCGATCACCGTCGACGGCGAAGCGCGCGACATCGTCGTGAAGGCGAAGCCATGAAGCCGATCCGACGCGTGCTCCCGGTGCTCGTCGTCGCGCGCTGACGCGGCTGTTCGCCGTCCCGGATCAGTTGCCGAACGACAGCCCGAGGAACAGGTGCGTCGCGGGGGCGCCCAACTCTCCTGGGTACCAATGCTGGCCGTTCGACGCCGACAGCCCCGTGCTCGAGC
>JAEUIB010000057.1 GCA_016795255.1 Planctomycetota bacterium | reverse complement strand
TTCGCATCGATGACGCCGGCCTCTTCGAGGCGCAACAGTTCGTCCTCGACGCGATCACGGACCTTCGCGCGGAATTGCTCGGCCTTCGGGCCGCCGCCGGTCTGCTCGAGCTTGTCGAGCTTTTCGAGGATGCGCGCGTTCAAGCGCGCGCGCAGCGGCTTCGGCGGCAATTCGCGCGCGTCGTCGCGCGGCGGCTTCGGCTCGTCGATCGACGCGGCTTCGTCGTTCCGCAGACGGCGCAGCACGTCGTGGCGCGCCTTCAACGCCTTGCGCTCTTCGGGCGACAGGCGCTTCAGCTCTTCGAAGCGCCGCTGGACCGCGGCGCGCTCTTCGGGCGACAGTTCGTCCCAGCGCTGCCGCGCGGCTTCGATCCGATCCTGCGCGCGCAGAGCCGCGGGGACGGCACACGCAGCGGCGATCACGGTCGCGACGACGAACGTCCAGCGCTTCATCGATCAGCTCCCGTTCTCGAGCACGTCGAACTGAGTCAGCGCGACGGCGACGTCGGCATCCGCGGCGACGTCGAGCGCTTCACCCTTTTGGTCGAGGACGTCCCAATCGAGCAGCAAGTCCATCTCGGCGAGCAACTCGGCGCTGGGTTCGTCGGCGCGCGAGACGACGGCATCGGGCGCATCCGACCGCGTCGCGAACCAGACGCCGCAGACGCCCGCGAGCACCAGCACGACGGCGGCCGCGCGCAGCGATCGCGAACGCGCGAATCGGTTCCACGGGGTTTCGGTCGCCAGCGCGCGCGCCATCACGCGTTCGGTGAAGTCGCGCGCGGGCTCGATCGATGGCAACAGATCGAGCATCGCGTCGACGTGCGACTGCTCGGCGTGCCACGCCGAGCACGCATCGCAGTCGGCCGCGTGTCGCGCGAGCGACGCATCGAGTTCGGCCGCCGTGGGCATACGCGCGGCTTGGCCGACCTCGGTTCGGAATCGTTCACAGTTCATCACGCACCTCCTCCCGGAGGTAAGGCTTCAACATTCCGCGCAGGTTCTCTCGGGCTCGGAACAGCAGGGACTTCACGGCTTCGACCGTCGTGTGCAGGTGCTCCGCGATCTCGGTGTGCGGCGCGTTGCCGAAGCGGGCCATCAACAAGGCCTCGCGTTGCTGCGGCGGCAAGCGCGCCACCGCGTCGCGCACGCGCGACCGCAGCTCGTCCTTCTCGACGACGTCGAGCGGTGCGCTCGCGGATCCATCGTCGAGTTGCATCGCCTCTCCCTCGTCGTGGTCTCCGGCCGCGCCGTCCTGCTCGATCGACAGCGCCCGGCGCTTGTTCCCGTACTGACTCGCGTTCACGCACACGTTGAACGCGATGCGGAACAGCCAGGTCTCGAACTTGGCCTTCGGCTCGTAGGACTCGCGGGCGCGGAACACGCGCACGAAGACGTCCTGCGCGAGCTCTTCGGCCGTCGCCCGATTGCCGACGTAACGGAAGACCGTGTTCAGCACCGTCCGCTGATGCAGCTCGACGAGTCGCGCGAACGCCGCGTGATCGCCGGCGCGCACCTTCAGCATGAGTGCGGCGCCGAGGTCGGCAGGGCTTTCGCTCGTCGTCGGAGGCTTCACCATGGGCTTCGAACCGGGATCGACGCCCGGCGTTGTCGTCGATTTCGACGCCGCCCGCCGTGGATCGGTCACAACGGCCGTAACCGCTGGAAAGGCATGAAGATGAAGAAGGGGCGGCCGATCAGCGCGGAGACGCTCAACGCGCCGAAATGACGGCTGTCCCGGCTCTTGCTGCTGTGGTCGCCGAGCGCGAACACGCAGTCCTGCGGCACCGTGAACGGGTGGCCGCGGACGCCGAACGAGCCTTCCTCGGTGACGTAGACGTCGCGGAGGACCTCGAGCGATTCGAGGCGCGCCGCCCCCGCGACGACGCCGAAGGCCGGGACGTTCGACGGGATGCCCGCGACGTCGGTATTCGGTCCGTACGCGACGTCGAACACGGGAACGCCGTCGACGACGAGCACGACGCGATCGTCGACGTTCGCGAACGACACGGCGTGCGTCGCGGTACCGAGCGCGTCGATCCGCGCGGTCGCGATCGTCTCGTGCGCCGGCCCGCGCTGACGCGACAGCGTGATCGACCCGTCGGCGGCGATCGTCGCGACGAACGTGTCGCCGAGCTCGCGCAGTTCGAGTTGAAGCGTCGTCGCCGCGTCCTGCAGCGTCACGCGCGCACGCAGCGCGACGTCGCGGACCCAGTTCGCTCCGCGCTCGCGCTCGCCGGCGCGATCGAAGCCGCCGTCGTCGACGTTGTCCTTCGGTCGCACGAACATCGCCTCACCGACGCGCGCATCGAGGATGCAGCCGTCGTTCGCTCGACCGACGCGCTGCGGCAACGAGAACGCCGCCGCGTCGTGCGCGAGCGACCACACCGGGATCCACATCGCTTCGATCTGGTCGAGGGTCCGCGGCACCGGCACGAACGCGCCGTCCTGCTGCATCAAGACGTCGCCGTTCTCGATCAGCACGGTGTCGCCTTCGAGCGCCCAGATGCGCTTCACCAGCAAGTTGCCGGCGAGGTCGGTGTCGGCGTCGGCTTCCTCGGGGTTGTCGAACACCGCGAGATCGTGGCGGCGCGGCGCGAACAGATCGAAATGGCGTTTGAACACGAACACGTGATCGGCGCCGGTCGCGCGATCCTCGAGCACCGGCTGCATCGAGTTGCCGCGCACTTCGTAGCCGTCGACGACGCCCCACTTCACGACGAGCACGACGAGCAGCAGCACGACGACGATGCGCCATGCCAGCAGTCCGATGCGTCGAGTGGGCTTGTTCGCGGTCAACACCGATCTCCGCGCGAGACTTCGAGCAGCAGGCCTTCGGCCACGCCTCGCATCGTCGGCAGGATACGCGGCACGGCCGCACGCGCGAGCACGGCGCTGAGGATCGCGAATCCCGCGGGCACGAGGTCGCAGTGTTCCGGCGAGATCTGCAGCGCGCGCGCTCGTTCGTCGGGCGCCGCCGACGCGAAGCGCTCGAAGATCGGCGCGAGGTCGGACCGGTCGAGCGCGTCGTCCACCGTCGCTTGGAAGTCGACGTAGCCCGCGCCCCGCCGAAACGCCGCGAGCGCGACCGCAGCGCCACCGGTCGCGAAGCAAGGCAGACCGTCGACGAGTTCCGGGAAGCGGACCGCGTCGACTTCGCGCGCGGCGCGTTCGCGCAGCGCGGTGAGGCGCGCG
>JAEUIB010000053.1 GCA_016795255.1 Planctomycetota bacterium | reverse complement strand
CACGACGAATGCACGCGGTGGCGCGTCTTCGGTGTGAGGCAGATGAACCGGAAGCCCTGCTGCCACAGCGGGTTCGTCGTCGACTTGACCTGATCCCACGCGAGCTTGACGTTGCGCACCGTGCGCTCGTCCCAATGCATCGCGTCGATCGGGATGCCGAAGTCGTCGGGCCGGATCAGCGGATTGGTCGAGACGATCACGTTCGGCAGGTACGGAGTGGCCTCGGGGCCTTCGCGGTGCACGATGAAGTTCTCGCCGTGCAGGATCGCTTCGGGGATGTCGACGTACGAATTGAGCCGGCCGGTGTCCGTCCAGAACGGCACGTCGTCGTGGACGTTTTCCCAGAACGG
This sequence comes from Planctomycetota bacterium, assembly GCA_016795255.1. GTDB lineage: Bacteria > Planctomycetota > B15-G4 > B15-G4 > JADJEK01 > JADJEK01. The sequence continues at coordinate 5,261 of JAEUIB010000053.1, read as the reverse complement.
GATCCGCGGATACGTGCGGAACATCATCAGCGCGACACCCGGCTCGCCGTACTTGCCGGCGAGGATGTCGGTGACGGTGTAACCGCGCGTCGTCGTCGAGCCGTCCAACAGGCGCTGCATGTAGACGCGGACACCTTCGCGCTCGTCGTCGAGCACGAACTTCCAGTAGTTCGCGAAGCGCGGGTCGCCGGTCTCCTGCGACAGCGCACGCGCGACTTGCGCCATGAGCACGACGTCGTCCCGGCCGTCCACGACCGAGTCGACACCGCCGGTCCAGATCTGCAAGAACGGGTTCGAGCAGGATGCCGTGATCTCGTAGGTCTTGAACTCGGGCCACGACAACGCGGGTAGCACGATGTCCGAGTACTCGCAGGTCGACGTCATCTCGATGTCCTGCGACACGATGCAGTCGATCTTCGGGTTGACGTTGAACAGCATGTCGTACGCGTGCTTGGCGTTGTTGAAGAGGTTCACGTTCGTGAACCACAACCACTTCGTCGGCGTCGGCATGTGCGTGTTGCCGGTGAAGTTCTTTCGCCCGTACTTCGGCGTGTCGACGATCAACGGCCGGTCGCCGTGGTTCCAGTACGCCGGCTCCTCGTCCTTGCTGCGCTTGTCGACCTTGATGACCTTGCCGTCGGCGGTCGGATCGAGGTTCGGCTCGAACGGATCCTCGGCGATCCAGCCGAGGAAGCCCGGGCCGACTTCCGGGGCGCCCTGGAACAGCGCGGCCTTGTAGTTGCCGGCCCACGTGTGGCAGCCCGCGCCGGGACGGCCGATCGAGCCGGTCAGCATCAGCGGCAAGTACTGCGCGCGGTTGCACAGCGTCGCGTGGAACCAGTGGTTGATGCCTTCTCCGACGTGGATCGCCACGGCGTGTCCGGCCTTCGTCGTCTCCCAGATGTCGCGGGCGAGTCCTTCGATCTGGTCGGGTCGCGCTCCGGTGATCTCCGACACCGTCGCGACGTCGTAGTCGCGCAGGTTCAACTTGGTCGCGTCCCAGATCGTCGTCGCCTCGACTTCGCTGCCGTCGGCGAGCTTCAACTTGCCGGTCCACGACAGCCGGGGGGCGAGCTTCGCCGCGTCGAGTTGCTTGCCGACCTGATCGCGGGTCAGCGCGGCCGGCGCGCCGGTCGCGTCGTCGATCACGACGAAGTCGTGGCCGATCTTCGCGTACTGCTCGTCGGTGAGGTGTTGCTCGGTGTACGACGGCCCGTCCTTCTTCAGGCCCGGCACGTAGTTCGGGAACACGTCCGCCGCGCGCACGCGCTTCAGCGTGTCGGTCCGGATCAGCAACGGGAAGTCCGTGAAGCGCGCGACGAAGACGGGGTCGTACCAGTCGTTGTCGAGCATCACGCGCGTGATGCCGAGGAACAGTGCGGTGTCGCTGCAGCCGGGGCGGACGCGGATCCACTCGTTCGACTTGCTGGCCGCCGGCGAGTACTCCGGCGTGATGACGACGATCTTGCCGCCGCGCTCCATCAGCTCGATGAACCAGTGCGACTCCGACATCTTGCTTTCGACGAGGTTCTTGCCGCAGCCGATGTGCAGTTTCGCGTGGCGCAGTTCGTTGAAGTCGCAATCCGACGCCTGCAACCCGTGGACGAACGGGTGGCCGGGCGCTTGGTCGCCGTGCCAGGTGTAGTTCGACCAGATGCGACCACCGAGCGCGTCCTTGCGAGCGACGCCGCGGACTCCCTCGTCGAGCAGCGCGAGCATGTTCGACCAGCGATACATGCCGTACTTGCCCATGACGCCGAGCAAGCCCATGCCGCCGCGCAACTTCATCGTGCGCGTTCCGGCGCCGTGGCAGGCTTCGATCATCTCGGGCTCGTAGCCGTCGGCGGCGAGGCGGCGCTCACCGTCGTGACCGGAGTACGTCGTCGCGATCGCGACCGCGGCCTTCGCCATCAGTCGCTGCGCTTCGTCGAACGACACGCGCACGAACGTGTCGGTTCCGCGGGAGTTGAACTTGTAGTGGTCCCGACGCTTCGGATCGTCCGACAGCGACGGGAACCCGTCGTCCGCCCAGCGCTTCCAGCCCGCACGTACGAGCGGCCCGTTCAGCCGGTACGGGCCGTAGACGCGCCGCTGCAGGGCGTAGCCCTTCGCGCAACCGCGCGGGTTCCACGCTTCCGTGGACTTGTTGCCGTAGAGGTCTCCGACGACCCCGCTGTCGTAGTTCTGCTCGGCGCGGACGAACACGCCGTTGCGCACGTAGCCGCGCAGACGGCAGTTGTGCGTGTCGTTCGGCGCACAGACGAACGTGAACGATCGGTCGTAGCGGTATTGATCGCGATAGACCTTCTCCCAATCACGATCGGGGTAGTGCTCGAGCGGGTTCGCGACGTCCGGCAACGCGGCGAGCAGCGAGCTGCCGTTGCCGAACGCGAAGCACGCCGCACCGCCGGCGGCGAGAGCCTCGAGGAATCGTCGTCGCGTCCACGGGGTCGAGCGTTCGTTCGCGTCGTTCACGGCTTGCCTCCGGTCTCGTCGAGCACTAGCCAATGCCACCCACTGATCTGCTTGACTCCGGCGCGATCCCCCTTCGCGCCGTTCCACAACGCGAACGCGACGGGCACGTTCACGGCGGGGTCGAACTTGACGTCGTCGGCGCCGCGCCCGGTCCACGGGCGGCGGACGACGACGCGCCACGTGCCGTTCGACCACACGGCCGCTCCGGCGAGGTCTTGGTCGGATTCGGGCTGCGGGCTCAGCGTGCCGAATCCTCGCGCGACGGCCTCGACGGCGGGAGAGCGTGAGAAGTCCGAGGTCGACGAGACGTTTTCCGCGACGCGCGCGGTGCGGAACGACGAGTCGTCCGCGTGCGCGTCGTACGTCATGCCCTCGTTCGGCTCGATCAGCCGAGGGAGCTGCGTGGATCCGGGCACGAACACGAACGTCTCGCCCGGCGCGGGCGGTTCGAAGTCGACCCAGGGGTCGGGCAGGTCCGCGATGGCACGGATCTGCCGATCGGCGCGCCAGTGCCAGACGTTGACCGGCGCGCTCGGCTCGAGGCCGGGTAGCGAGACGCCCATCGGCAGCGGCGGAACCTTGCCGTCCGCCGCGAGCATGACCGCGACCCCGTCGGGCCAGCGAGCCTCACCGTGGACGAGATCGATCGTCGCGTCCTGCCATTCGAAGCACAGGACGACTTCGCTGGCGGTTCGCGCGGCACGTACGGTCAACGCGTGCAGGTCGTCGACGCGCTGCCACAGCGGGTGGACTTCGATCGCCGTGCCGCGAAGTCCGATCCAACGAACCGAACCAGGATCGGCGAGCCACGCTCCATCGTCGACGCGGTGCGCGACGATCCGGGCACCGGATGCTTCGCCGACTTCGGCGCCGATGCGTCGGAAGTCCCGCACGTACGCGACCAATGCCCAGGCGTCCGTGGTGTCGTTCACCCCGTTCGCGTCGGGGCGCACGAGCGCCGCTTCGTACGCGGCCATCGGGGTGCCCGGCACTCCCTTCAAGATCGTGCGGGCCAGGCTCGCTTCGTTCTGCCCGGACTTGAACAGACCCGAGGCGAGATCCGCCGCCTTCAGTGGCCGACCCACCGAGTCGCGGAGGTTCTCGGCCGCGGGACCATCGCCGCGGCCGGTCTCGCCGTGGCACGTCACGCAGCCCAGCGCGGCATAGAGATGCCGACCGCGTGCCTTCAACTCCGGGGAGAACGGCGGACGCGGACCGAGATCCAACACCACCGCGGCCTCCTCGACCGCGTCTCCGCGCAGATCGAGGACCTTGCGCGCGAGCCCGGCGATCTCGGACTCCGACAGCACGCCGTGGAAACCTGGCATCGCCGAGCGAGCGACGCCGCGCCCGATCGTGCCCTCGATCGCGGCCAGCACGTCGAACCGACTCCCGCCGGTCGACGCGAATCGCAGCGGGCTGTTCTTGAAGTCGCGCGGACGCGGGAACAACTGCTCCGCCGCCGGGCCGTCCCCGCGACCGTCGATGCCGTGGCACGCGGCGCAGTGTTCGAGCCAAGCGCGATCGACTCGCTCGTTGGTCGGCAGGTCGACTTGCGTGACGGCCTGCTTCGGGACCACGATCGCGTCGCCCTGATTCGATCCCGGCGAAGGCGTCCGATTCGCGACCGCTCCGTCGTGGGCGGCCGGGTCGGTCGTGTGGACCGCGTACCCGAGGATGACGAGGTTGAGGACGAGGAACGTCAGGAGCCCCCCGAATCCCGCCGGAGACATGCGTGACGACGAGCCATCGTGGGACTTCTGAGGCGTTGATGGATGCGACTCGGCCATCGTTCGACCTTTCGCGCACGTGTCAGTGGATGAGGTACAGCAACGGGAACAGGTAGATCCAAATCAGGTCGACCAGGTGCCAGTACAGGCCGCCGAGGTCCACCGGTCCGAAGTAGCGACGCGTGAAGTCGCCGCGCCGAGCGCGGTACAAGAGCCACGCGATCACGCACATCCCTGCGATCACGTGCACGCCGTGGAGGCCCGTCATCGCGAAGTAGATGCCGAAGAAGATGTGCATGTTCGGCGGACGCGAGGGGTCGCGCCGCGGGTCGAGCACGGTCCGTTCCTCGCGAACCGTCGCGGACGACGTCGGGATCGATGTCGTCGTGCCACCCTTGTCCATCGCAGGTGAGTTCGACGCCGTGACCGCCCCTCCATCCCCACCCGAGCCTCTCCCTCCCGCGCGCTGCTGCAGCAGGCGGATGTACGCCACGATGTGGCCGAGATCCGAATCGGTCAGGTTGGGATTTCCGCCACGAGGCAACATCGTGCCGCCGGTCGTGTTCAGCGGGTCGTTCGGTTGCCGGCCGCGCTTGATGAACGCGATCAGCGATGCATCGTCGTTCCCTGCGACGAACGGGCTCGTCGAGATCTGGATGCCCTTGATCGCGCCGTCGTTCCCCCCGGTGCCGTGACAGGCGGAGCAGGTGCCGGTGAAGAGCTTTCGACCGCGATCGGCGTTGGGGATCGACGGGTCGACGTACGTGTCGGTGACGGTCGGCGCCGCCTTCACGTCGCCGCGCGGGTCGTCCGCGAATCCAGGCCCCCACACGAGGTTCTCGTGGATCTTGTGCCGATACTCGATCGCTTTGATGCCGAGAAAGTCGACTCCGCAGAACAGCGTCAGTGCGAGGTTCAGCACCAACCCACGCTGATCGCCGAGCTGCGCGCTCCGGACCGCGAGCGCCATCGTCAAACTCGAGAACAACAGCACGAGCGTGTTCAGGAACCCCCAGCCCGTGTCGAGGAAGCGCGCGCCGTACGCGAACAGCTCGG
>JAEUIB010000846.1 GCA_016795255.1 Planctomycetota bacterium | reverse complement strand
AGCCCTCGAGCGCGCGGGTCGGCAACAGGAACACGTCGGCCGCGCGCAGCAAGTCGGGCAGTCGATCGTCGTCGATCCGGCCGAGGAAGCGCACGCGCGCGGACAGCCCGAGCGACGCCGCGTGCCGCTCGAGCGCGTCGCGCTCGGGCCCGTCGCCGGCGATCCAGTACTGCGCGTTCGGGACCTCCGACGCGACCCGCGCGAACGCATCGAGGCCGACGTCGAGTCCCATCCGCTTCACGAGCCGACGCACCGACACCACGAGCCGCGTCCCGTCGGGAACGCGCCAACTCCGCACCGCGTCGCCGCGCGCGGTGCCCGCGCCGCCCGCGTCGCCCGTGTCGCCCGTGTCGCAAAAGAACCGCGTCGTGTCGACGCCGGGGTGCACTTCGCGGACGCGCGGCAAGCACGCCGGCGCGAGCGCCGCGAGCTGCGAGCGCGAGAACTCCGACAGCACGAACACCGTGTCGGATGCGGCCAACGTGCGACGATCGAGCCAGCGCGACACTTGGGCGCGCACGCGCTGCGACCACGATCGACCGCGCTCGACGTCGGACTCGTCCGCATAGGGCGCGTAGAACGAATGCACGCGGCGCGCGGTCGAACCGGACCGCGCCGCGGCGCGCTGCGCTGCCGTCGCGCTCGCGATCTGATGCGTGTGCAGGACGTCGAACGGCGGCTCGCGCGCGACCTCGGCCGCGATCGCGGACCGCACGGCGCGGAAGAACGCGAGGCCCCGCAGCGTCGGCGCCAGCGGACAGCGCACGTGCGTGAATCCGCGATGCGGTTGCTGCGAACGCCGCGGGACGTCGGCGCAACTGATCACCGTGACGTCGTGGCCGAGTTCGGCTTGACCGGCCGCCAGATCCGCGATGACGCGCTCGGCGCCGCCCGCGCGATCGGGATGGACGAACGTCGCGGCGTGGACGATGCGCAAGCGTGGCGTCATGGCGGCGCGGTCACGGCGCTCGAGCGGCCTCGAGCGCCAACGCGGCGGCGCCGAGCAACGACGTGTCCGGCTCGAGGATCACGCGCACCGGGATCGTGCGCAGCAGTTCGGTCAGCACGCCGGCGCCGCAGAACGCTTCGAAGAACCCGAACCGGCGCAGCGCGGGCAGGATCTTCGGTGCGATCCCGCCGCCGACGAAGACGCCGCCGAGCGCGAGCGCTTTCAACGCCAGGTTGCCGGCCTCCGCCCCGTACAGGCGCACGAACAACGCGACGGCCTCCGCGCACAGCGGCGAGCGCCCGTCGATGCCGTGCTTCGAGATGACCTCGGCGCGGTCGCGCTGCGCGAACTCCGCCTCGGTCTCGGCGGTCTCCGCGCGTCCCGGCAACGTCGCGAGGAAGCCGTGCACGTTGACGAGCCCGGGGCCGGACACGACGCGCTCCCACGACACGGCGCCGAAGCGCGTGCGCAGGTGCTTCAGCAAGGCGTCCTGGAGTTCGTCGCGCGGCGCGAACTCGGCGTGCCCGCCTTCGGACGGCAAGGGTTGGAAGCCGCCGTCGCGCGCGACGAGGATCGACTCGCCGAGGCCGGTGCCCGCGGCGATCAGCGCCGCGTTGCCGGGGCGGCGCGAGCCCTCGTTCAGCACGTGCACCTGGTCGTCCTTCAGCCACGCCACGCCGTAGCCGGTGGTCTGCAGGTCGTTGCGCACCGCGACGCGGTCGACCTTCAGCACGCCGGCCAGTTCGCGCTCGTCGACCGTGAACCCGAGGTTCGTCCCCACGGCGCGCCCGTCGAGGACCGGGCCGGCGACGCCGAACGCCGCGGTGGTCGGCCGCTGCGGAGCCTCGGCGAGGAAGCGCTCGAGGTTCGCGATCAGCCCGCCGGGCTCGCGCGACGAATAGCGCCGGTCGAACACGCGATCGTGCGGCGTGCCGCCCTCGCGTACGAGGATGAGACGGGTGTTCGTGCCCCCGATGTCGCCGGCGAGGATCATGGCCGCCCGTTCTACCGAGGCGGCCGGCGGAAGTCCTCCGCGCATCCCCGTCCATCGCGCCGGAGCGACGACGAACGGGCGCCGGACACGGCCGATTCGCCGCCGAATCGGGCCGGTATGCTGCCGGCCCATGAAGAAGCTCGGAGTCGCGGCGGCGGTCGGGGTCGCGCTGGTCTCGGTGTTCGGGTGCGCGACTCAGCCCGCTCGCGAGTCGTCGGCGCCCCGCGGTTGGCTCGCGGAGCGCGGCCTGGATCTGTCCGACGTCGTGTCCGTTCGACTCGCGCTCGGCCCGGGGTTGCTCGCGCACGCGCGGGTCACGCGCTTCGTCGCGATCGGCGCCGGAGAGCTCGGTTCGGTCGCCGCGTCGCGCCCCGGGTTCACGCTCGACCTCTACCAGCTCGGTTGGATCAAGCGTGAAGGCGGGCTGTGGACCGAGCGTCGCGTCGAGCTCGGCCTGTCGACGATGTACCTGTTCGAAGCGGAAGGGGAGTCGCTGGCCGGCGATCGCCGGACGTTCGGGCCGCCCGCGCGCCGGACGTTCGACGTCGGCGTCGATCTGCACCTCGCGCTGATCGGCGCGGCCGCGGACGTCCGCATCGACGAGTTGTTCGACTTCGTCGCCGGCGTGTTCGGCGCCGACCCGCTCGACGACGACGATCCGGCTGCGCTGCCCGCGTACGTCGACGACCCGAGCTCGCCACCGCCGAGGCCGTGATCGCGCGCACTCGGCGCTTCGACTACTTCGCCGGCGCGAGCGCCGCGTCAGCCTCGATCTCGGCGAGGATCTTCCGCGCGTTCTCGATGGCCGCTGCGTCGCGTCCGATGCGCAGCACCGCATCGAGCACGAGGCGCGCTTCGTCCGCCTCGACCGCATCCGTGCGATGCAACGCGGCGAGGTCGAGCAGCGCGTCGGTCGGATCGGCGCCGAGCAGCGGGATCGCGGCGCGGTAGTGCTCCGCGGCCGTGAACGCGTCGACGTGCTTCTGCAGCGGGTCGCCGCGCTTGCCGGCCGCGCACTCGCCGAGCGTCACGTGCGCCGAACCGGCCCATTCGTGGTGCGGATCGATCCGCAACGACTCCTGGAGGTGGAACACCGCGCCCTTCAGGTCGGCGCTCTGGTACTCGAGCTGGCCGCGTTCGAAGTAGATCCGGCCGACGTGGTAGTGCGGCAACGCTTCGCCGGGCGCTGCGTCGATCGCGGCCTTCCACAGCGCGACCGCGTTGCGGAACGCCGGATTGCGGATCCACGTCGCGGCCACGCCGGTGACGACGACGATCGCGACGATGGCTCGCGCGGTCATCCGAGCCGCCGGTCGCGTCGCGTCGATCGGCAGCAGCGCGGCCACCGCGACGACGAACCCGACGCTGCCGAGGTAGACGAAGCGATCGCCGAACACGGCGCCGATCGGAACGATCTGCAAGAACGGCACCGCGGCGACGACGGCGAGAGCGAGTCCGCAGCCGAGCGTGCGCGCCCGGCGTCGCCACGCGATCACGGCGAGGAACACGGCCAGCGCGATCGCGATCATGCCGCGGACCAGCGCCGGGGCTTCGACGAAGCGAGCGGGGTTGTAGTAGATCGACGCGTCGGCGGGCCACACCAGCGACATCAGCCACCGACCGCAGACGCCGAGGAACAACGCGCCCCGGGACGTCTCCTGGATCGCCGCGAGGTCCGGCAACGTCGGGTCCGGCGCGAAGTGGCCGAGGACCGCGAGGCGCGCGGCGCAGACCGCGGCGCACGCGATCGCCAACGGGATCTGTCGGGCGAACACCGTTCGCCACGAGGCGCCGTCGCGATGCACGACGTCGAGCAGGAACAGCGCGGCCGGCCACGGCAATGCGGTTTCCTTCGCGAGGCACGCGAACGCGTACGCGACCGCCGCCAGCGTCGGACCGCGCATCACGCGGGCATCGGTGGGGCGACCGTGCAGCGACACGGCGGCCAACGCGAACGCGGCGGCGAGCAGCTCGGCGCGGCCGACGATCCACGCGACGGCCTCCACGTGGATCGGGTGCACCGCGAACATCGCCGCGGCGGCGAGCGCCGTGCCGGCCGTCGCTCCGATGCGACGCGCGACGCGCAACACTTGCCACGACACCAGCGCATGCAGCAGCACGTTGACGACGTGGAACCACAGCGGCTCGAGTCCGTGCAGCGAGTACTGGACCCAGTACGTCCAGACGGTCCACGGGCGGTAGAGCCCGAGGTCGACGCGCTGCGGCGGCGTCGCCTCGGTGAAGATCCCGGCGTCGCCGACGACCGACGCGTTGCTCTGGACGAACGGCAGGTCGTCGTAGACGAACCCGGAGTCGATCGCATTGACGAACGCGAGCACCGCGAGCGCGACGACGAACCACGCGTGGCGCGCCGGAGTTTCGGGACGGACGGGATCCATGGGGCGGCGATCGTATCGGGGGCGCCGACGGCGTGTTCAGTCGGGGCGCCCGGCAGCCGATAAGATCCGCACGTCCCCGGCACCCGCGACCGAGCGCGCGGGATTTCGCGGCCCCCAGTCCACGGAGTCGTCGTGTCGTCGAATCCCGCGCCGTCCTCGCAGTCCGACGGGAACTCGGGCATGCGTCGCCAAGGCCCGGATCGCCGTCGGCGACCGACCCCGTTGCTGTCGCGGTACACGTTCCTCGGCGGACGCCGCAAGCAGTTCCGGCGCGAGGCCGAAGGGCGCGATCAATTCGTCGACCTCTACTCGCCGCGCCTGGTCGTGCTGCTGATCACGTTCTTCGTGCTGACGCTGATCGACTCGATCGCGACGATCATCTACCTCGGCAAGGGCGGGCACGAGTTGAACCCGATCGCGCAGGCGATGCTGAACACCGGCAACGTCGGCTTCGTGCTGATCAAGGGCTCGCTGACCGGCATCTGCGTGCTGTTCGTCATGATGCACAAGAACTTCCGCTACGCGCGCGTCGCGATCGTCGCGGGGTTCTCGTTCTACTTCGCGCTCGCGATCTACCACCTGGTGCTGCAGGTGCAGTCGTGGCACGTGCCGATGCAGCTCGCGGCGAAGTGACGGACCAGCGCGGGCGCGTCGCGCCGCGTGCGTCAGGCGCGCGTCTCGAGTGCCGGTGAGCCCGCGCCGCCGAGCGTCGTCTCGATGCGCGGCCAAGTGATGCGGCGCGCGCGGTCCAGAT
>JAEUIB010000835.1 GCA_016795255.1 Planctomycetota bacterium | reverse complement strand
ACGGTCGAGACCACGGCGTTCGCGATCCTCGCGCTCGCGTCGGACCCGGCGCACCGCGCAGTCGCAGCACGCGCGTTCGACGCGCTGCTGTCGTTCCGCAAGGGCGATGGGTCGTTCGGCGCGACGCAGGCGACCGTGATGGCGCTGAAGGCGATCGTGGCCGCGCGTGAGCACGGGCTCGACGCGCGCGGCAGCGGGCGCTTCGAGATCCGGATCGACGGTGCGTTCGCCGGGTCGATCGACGTCGCTCCCGGCGAGTCCGCGCCGGTCGTGCTCGACGGGTTCGCCCAGGCGTTGCGCGCGGGCTCGAACGCGGTGCTCGTGCGGTCGGCCGACGGCGCGAGCCTGCCGTTCACGGTCGCCGTCGAAGGGCGCATCGACCAGCCCGACGATGCGGGGAACGCGGCGTTCTCGATCGCGACGGCGCTGTCGCACGCGACGGTCGACGAAGGCGAACTGACGCGCCTGTCGGCGCGCCTGACGAAGGTCGATCCCGCGGACGGCGGCATGTGCGTCGCGGCGATCGGGATCCCCGCCGGGTTGGAACTCCAGGCGCGCGAACTCGAACGGCTCGCGACGTCGAACGCGGTCGACTTCGCCGAGCTGCGCGGTCGCGACCTCGTCGTCTATTGGCGCTCGTTCGGCGCGAAGCCGGAACGGACGCTCCACGTCGACCTCGTCGCCCGCATCCCCGGCACCACGACGGGCCCGGCTTCGCGGATCGCGCCGTACTACGAGCCGGAGCGAAGGACCTTCGCCGCCCCCGTGCGCGTCGAGGTCCGCGAAGCCCAGCGCTGAAAAGGGGTCAGCCCCCGTGCGGTCCCGCACGGGGGCTGACCCCTTTGCCGCCTTCTCGCGCCTTCTCGCGCCTTTTCGCGTCGTCGGCGCGGCATGGCTCACCGCGTCGCTCGCGCGACGCGTGCGATCTCGAACGGGGGCTGACCCCTTTTGCGGCTGGGGCGTGCGTTTCGGCCTCGGCGTTCCTTCAATGGCGCGCCGCTACGCCCCGGCCGTTCAGGCCGGCCCGGGGCTCGAGCTACGGAGGCGCACGCGCATGGGCTGGAACCTGTTCCGCACGAAGAGCGTCGGCGAACTCAGCGAAGCCGCCGAACGCGGCGAGCATCGGCTGCAGCGCGTGCTCGGTCCGAAGGAACTGATCTTCCTCGGCATCGGCGCGATCATCGGCGCCGGCATCTTCTCGACGCTCGGCACCGCCGCCTACGGCGTCCCCGGGGTGCGAGAGGGTGCGGGCCCCGCCGTCGTGTTCTCGTTCGCGCTGCTCGGCTTCGTCTGCATGCTCGCGGGCATGTGCTACGCCGAGCTCACGGCGATGATCCCCGTGTCCGGTTCGGCCTACACCTACGCGTTCGCCACGCTCGGCGAGTTCGTCGCGTGGATCATCGGCTGGGACCTCGTGCTCGAGTACGCGATCGGCAACGTCGGCGTCGCGATCGCGTGGTCGAACTACTTCGACTCGCTGTTGCGCGGCTTCGACATTGAGCCGCCGCGCTGGCTGATGTTCAGCTACGGCGACGTGTTCCAACAGCTCGCGTCCCGCCAAGCCTCGTTGGCCGAAGTGACGGCGGCGGTCGGCGCGACCCCCGAAGCGATCCAGGCTGCGACGTCGCGCGTCGCCGAGATGCAAGCGATCGTCGATGGCGCGCCGAAGCTGTGGGGCTTCGACGTCATCGTCAACGTCCCCGCGGTCGTGATCACGCTCGCGATCACGTGGTTGCTCGTGCGCGGCGTCCGCGAGAGCGCGAAGGCCAACAACGTGATGGTCTGGATCAAGCTCGGCGTGCTCGCACTGTTCCTCGGTGTCGGCGCGTGGAACGTGAATCCGGACAACTGGAAGGACTTCGCGCCGAACGGCTGGGCCGGCATCCACCAGGGCGCCGCGATCGTGTTCTTCGCGTTCATCGGGTTCGACGCGGTGTCGACCGCGGCCGAGGAAGCGAAGAACCCACAGCGCACCATGCCGATCGGCATCCTCGGTTCGCTGGCGATCTGCACCGTGCTCTACATGGTGGTCGGATTGGTCGCGACCGGTCTCGTGCCCTACCAAGAGCTCGGCAGCGGCGCCGATCCGCTCGCGATCGCGCTGAAGAACTTCCCCGCTGCGCAGTTCATCGTCTCGCTCGGCGCCGTGATCTCGATGGCGGCCGTGTTGCTCGTGTTCCAGTACGGTCAGCCGCGCATCTTCTACGCCATGTCGCGCGACGGCCTGTTGCCGAAGGTGTTCTCCAAGCTGCACCCGAAGTACAAGACGCCGCACGTGACCACGATCGTCACGGGCTTCCTCGTCGCGATCGCCGCCGCCGTGTGGGACGACGACGCCGCCTACGACCTGACGAACATCGGCACGCTTTCGGCGTTCGCGATCGTGTCGCTCGGCGTACTCGTGCTGCGCGTGAAGCACCCCGAGATCCACCGGCCGTTCAAGGTCCCGTTCATCTGGGTCGTGGCGCCGTTGTCGATCGGCGCGTGCATCTACGTGATGCTCGGTCTGCCGATCCACGCTTGGGAGCGGTTCGGCATCTGGTTGTTGATCGGCCTCGCGATCTACGTCGTGCGCAAGCTCACGATGAAGCCGGACCCGACTCCCGCGCGCTGACCATCTTCGTCCAGACGTCGACCGTCGCCGCCGCGTTCCGATCCCACGTGAACGCGCGCGCGAGCTCGCGTCGCCGCGCCCGCGTCGTTGGCGAGTCCGTCGTGATCGCCGCGGCGATCGCATCGGCGAGGTCCGCGTCGTCGTCGACGTAAGCGGCCTCGTCCCCGATCGCCTCGACGAACGCGGGGATCCGCGACACCACGACCGGCACGCCGACGGCGAACGCTTCGAGCGGCGTCACCGCGGTCCACTCGACGTCGTTGAGATGCACGAGGACCGCCGCGCCGGCGACGAGGCGGGGTAGCTCCGCTTCAACTCCCGGCTCGATCGTCGCGCGGCCCGCCAACGGCGATCGCTCGAGCCGAGCTCGGAGTGCTTCGCCGGCTTCCCCCTTCGGCCCCACGAATCGCAAACGTAGCTCGAGACCCCCAGCGACGACGCGCTCACACGCGGCGACGATCGCGTCCGGGCGCCGGCGCGCCGAAGCTTGACCGAGCACGAGGACTTCGGGAGGCGAACGACGTTCGGACGTCGCCGTCGTCTCGCGCGCCCAGTGATCGGCGCCGACCGGCACGACGTCGATCCACGACGCGTCGACGTCGAAGCGTCGCGTCAGCTCGTCGCGCGCGGACGTCGAGAACACGAGGACGCGTTCGGTGCAGGACAGCGTAGTCCGCAGCACACGCTCGTTGGCGGAGCCCAGTTCGGGCAACTCGGCGAGCGTCAGTGTGTTCAACGCCGTGCGCGTCGGCAGCGGCTCGTAGGGCAACACTTGATGCACGACATCGGCGCCGCCGACCCACCGCTCGGTCGTCCACCCGATGCGGCCGAGCGCGCCGACCACGCGCCGCGGCAGCGGAACGCGCGTGACGCGAACATCGAAGCCGCTCGCGCGAGCGGCATCGAGTCCGAGTGCCGTGACCGGAAGCACGTGCGGCGCGCGACCAACCTCGAGCAAGCGCAACGCCGGCGCATCCGCGCGTCGCACCAGCGCTCGGACGAGTTCTCGCGCATAACGCCCGACGCCCGGCGCGTGTGACAGCGCGATTCCATAGTCGATTGCAATACGTATCGATGGCGTCATCGAATGCGTCTCACGCTCTTCCATAGGAATGTCTGCTTGATTGACACTCGCGCGGCAGCGGCGGTAACGTCCGGCTTCCGCGCATGTGAACCCGTGACATTGACTTCGCTCATGTCACGCCAGCCGGGGGAAATGGTCATCAGCGCGGCCGTGTCGCTTCCCAATTCGTACGGGGGGGGCGTAGGCGGGGAGATCAGCCGTACTCCTTTGGGAAGACATATGCGCCATCTCATTCGACTTGCGTGCGTTCATGGACTTGCAACGTCTCTTGGCCTTGCGAGCACGGTCAGCACGACGACCACCAACACGGGCACTCAAGAGAACCCCCAGATCACGACGACGATCACGGTCACTCCCGGCACCGGCGAGACGATCACTGACTTTCACATCAACCCCACGGCGCCCAAATCCAAGCTCCCGGTCGGCGCCACCTTCACCCAGCCGACGAACTGGGGCGCTCCCGGTGGCACCGGAAGTGACAGCGAGGACAAGAGCTGGAAGGCGAACAACGATTCGGACGCGCTGCCGTCGGGGATCGCATCGACGTTCACGATCGTGCTTCCTGGAACGGCGAACGACTACGCATTCTCGAGCATGTCGTGGACCACGAGCAGCAACAAGTCCTCGACCGAACCGAAAGACGGCAAACCAGGCTACGTCGATTCCGGCACGACCGATGTTCTGACCGGTGGCGGGATCCCCGTGAAGTCCATCTCGATGTTCGGTCCGACGACGATCCCGATCGGCGAATTGGCGACGTTTCGTGTCAACGACGCCCTCCTCACGAACGGTTCGATGACGTACACGGTGCGTTTCTGTCGCTCACTCGAATCCGGCAACGCCGGGCGCGTGAACGCCTCGGACCCGGTTCCGAACGGATCGGGGTTCGCATTTTCGACCAACTCGCGCACCGGCACCACGACGCCGAGCGAAGGCGTTCGCCAAGCAACCGCGTTCGGCGACGAGACCGACTTCGTCATGGTCGAAGTGCCGCACGAGTCCGAGCTGATCGGCCAAACGATCTACATCCAGGTCGAGTTCGCGGACGGTGACGTCACGGAGCCCATCGCGTTGCTCATCACCGGCTGATCGCCGGCGGACGCTCGACGTCGAGCCCGTGGCGCGTGCGTCACGGGCTCGTTTCGTCATGCCACGCTGACACCGAACAGGCGCCCGAGCGCGTAGGTCGCCGCGCCGGCTCCGCCGCCGACCAGCAGCATGCGAAGGCCGCCCTTCAGCGCACTGGTGCCGGTGAACAAGCTGATCACCGCGCCGATCGACAGCAGCGCGACCGCGGTCACGACGATCGATGCGGTCAGCGCCGACGAGCCCGTCGTGATCAGGAACGGAGCGAGCGGCAGTAGCGCGCCGACCGCGAACGCGACGAACGACGCGATCGCGGCGCCCCACGGCGACCCGAGATCGTCGGGATTCAGACCGAGTTCTTCGCGAGCCAACGCGTCGAGCCCCACC
>JAEUIB010000826.1 GCA_016795255.1 Planctomycetota bacterium | reverse complement strand
GTTTAGGTCAGATCGGCCGCGCCGGATCCAGTTCGATGGGACCCGGTCATCGAAGCCTCATCCGCGGGTCGCAAGCTCGATCGTCCAGTCCTTCCACCACCGGACGAGCGGGTCGAACAGCATCCCGTAGAGGTCGACGTTCAGGCTCAGCACCACCAGCCCCACGATGAAGAAGATCGCGAACCGATCGAGCGCGTACCACGCCGGCTGGATCTGGCGCGGCAGCAGCCAGCCGAGCACGCGCGATCCATCGAGCGGCGGGATCGGCAGCAGGTTGAACAGCGCCAGGACCAGGTTGATCCGGATCCCGTACTCGATCACGTCGAACGCCAAGCTGCGCGTGTCGAACCACTCGTTGCGCCAGCCGATCACGTATGCGGCCGTCCACAGCGCCGCCTGGACGAAGTTCGAGGCCGGCCCGGCGAGCGTGATCAACGCCGCGTCGCGCGCCGGATGCCGCAGGTTGCGGAAGTCGAACGGGACGGGCTTGCCGGCTCCGAAGATGAACGGCGAGCCGGTGAAGATCGCGATGGCCGGCAGCAGCACCGACAGGAACGGATCGAGGTGCGGCAGCGGGTTCAGCGTCACCCGCCCGAGGCGCTTCGGCGTGTCGTCGCCGAGAGCGTTCGTCGCGTACGCGTGCGCCGCTTCGTGCAGCGCCACGGACAGCACCAGCACGACGAGTGTCGCGAGCCGACTTGCATTGAACTCGAACTCACCTAGCATGTTGGACCTCAAGGATTTGCGATCCGACGCGAGCGGCTCACGTCATCCGTTGAATCATCCGTTGAACCATCCCTTGAAGAGCTCCTGTCGGAACCCTCTTCGGCCGAGGTCCAGCATCCTGCCGATGCGCACGACGAACGACCAGGATCGAGTGCTGTCCGAAGGCAAAGCCGTGCTCGACGCGGCTGCGGTCGCGCTCGCACGTCTGTCGCGCGAACTCGGAGCTCCGTTCGTCGACGCCGCGCGCCGCATCCTCGCTTGCGAGGGGCAGTTGATCTGCACCGGCATCGGCAAGGCGGGTCACATCGCGCGCAAGATCTCGGCGACGTTCGCGAGCACCGGAACGTTGTCGCTGTTCTTGCACCCGACCGAAGCGGCGCACGGCGACCTCGGTCGCGTTCGCCGGCAGGACATCGTGCTCGCGTTCAGCAACAGCGGAACGTCGGCCGAGCTCGTGCGCCTCGTGCAACCGCTGCGCTCGATCGGTGCGACGCTGCTCGTGATGACGAGCAAGGCCGACTCGCAACTCGGCGCCGAAGCCGACGTGTGCCTGTGCTACGGCGACGTCGAGGACGCGGGTCATCTCGGCCTCGCGCCGACGACGTCGACGACCGTGATGCTCGCGCTCGGCGACGCTCTCGCGATGGCCGTGCTGTCCGCGCGAGGATTCTCGCCGGCGGAGTTCGCGCGGTATCACCCCGGCGGCGCGCTCGGACGCAGCTTGCTGCGCGTCGGCGACATCATGCGCAAGGGTGACGCGTCGCCGCGCGTGACCGCGACGACGTCGCTGGCGCAGGTCCTGCACACGATGACGTGCGCGCCCGGTCGGCCCGGTGCGGTGTCGATCGTCGGCGACGACGATGCGCTGATCGGTTTCTACACCGACGGTGATTTCCGCCGGAACATGGAGTCCGCGCAGGAACGCGACGATTTCACGTTCCTGAAGCGTCCGATCGCGGAGTTCATGACGCGACAGCCGCAGTCCGCGCGCGTCGACGATCTCGTCGGCGAAGCGATGCGCATGCTGCGCGAGAAGAAGATCGACCAACTCCCGGTCGTCGACGATCGCGGCGTGCTGGTCGGCTTGATCGACGTCCAGGACCTGCTCGAAGTGAAGGTGGTCGGTTGAAGCCGCTCCCGCTGACCGTCGACGTGTTCGCGCGCGTCCGTCTGTTCTTGATGGACGTCGACGGCGTGTTGACCGACGGCAAGCTCTGGTTCGGCGCGAACGGCGCGGCGATGAAGGCGTTCTTCGTCCGCGACGGACTCGGCATCAAGTTGCTGAACAAGCACGGGATCGCCACCGGAATCGTCTCCGGCCGCGGCGAGGAATACGTGCGGACGCGGGCCCAGGACCTCGGCATGAGCGAGATCCACCTCGGCATCGAGGACAAGGGCGCCGTGCTCGAAGCGCTCCTCGCGCGCCGCGGCTTCGCGTCCGACGAAGTCTGCTACCTCGGCGACGACGTCAACGACGCGCCGATGTTCGCGCGCGTGGGCGTTCCGATCGCCGTCGCGAACGCGCATCCCGGAGCCATCCAACTCGCTCGCTACGTCACGCGCGCCAACGGCGGCGACGGCGCGGTGCGCGAGGTCGCCGACCTGATCCTCGCGGCGCGAGGCGCCACGTTCGGAGCGCGCGCATGCTGAATCGCCGCTCCGTCCGCTTCGTGCTGCTGCTGTCGGGTGTGCTCGGTGTGTTCGTCGTCGTGTTGCTCGTGCAGGAGCAGAGCATCTTCGGTCGTCGCCGCCGGTTCTCGCCGCCCGCCGACGCCAACGCGTCGACGTCGTCGCCGCTGTCGTCGAGCGCCGATCGCTCCGGCTCGGGCAGCTCGAGCCTCGCCGTGCAGGGCGCGCGCGTCATCGCGATGGAGACGCTCGAAGAGACCGGCGAGAAGGTGAAGAAGTACTCGATCGTCATCGGCGAGACGATCGGCGCGGTGTCGAAGCGCACGCGCGCGCGCCACGTCGAGGTGCAGATCTTCAACAAGAAGCCGGCGCCCGAAGAACGCGTCGTCGCGATCATCCGCGGGGACGAGGCCGCGATCACGTTCGTCGAAGCGCCGGACGTCGCCGGCGGCTTCTCGGGCTCCGAGATCGAAGCGCTGGTGCTGCAGTCGAACGTCGTCGTCGACTACCTCGACGAAGCCGGCGAACGCGCGGCGAAGCTCACGACCGACGAGATGCAGATCGACGGTCTGACGATGAACACCTACGTACCGCGGCGCGCGTTCATCGATCAGGAAGGAATGCACATCGAGGGCG
>JAEUIB010000060.1 GCA_016795255.1 Planctomycetota bacterium | reverse complement strand
CGAGTCCGCGCGCGGCGCTGTGGACGACGTCCGCGTTGTTCACGTTGATGCATGGGCTGCAAGGCGGCCTGTACGTGCTGCCGCATCGGTTGCTCGGCGGCCTGGTGCTCGGTTGGCTGCGCCAGCGCAGCGCGTCGCTCGTGCCCGGCATCGTCGCGCACATGGTTTGGAACGCTTGCGCGTTGTTCTTCTGACAGGCGCGCCGTCGGAGCCAGGTCCCGCCGTCCACGGCGAACCCGCCGTGAACGGCGCCGACCGTGGTTCTCCCGATTTTCCGTGTCGCATTCGACGCTCCGTCGCGTGGACCGCTGAGCCCGGTTCACGTTCTTCGGAGCGTCTCGATGTCATTCGTCCAATCCGTATTGTTCGCGGCGTCTCTCGTCGGTTCGGTCGAGACCACGCCGTTCCAAGTTCCTCCCCGACTCGACACCGTCCTCTTCGACGGCGACGAGGCCGGGACGATCGTCGCGCGCTCCGGCGCGTGGAAGCTCGTCGCGACGCGCAGCGCCGTGACGTGGATGCCGGTGCTCGGCGCGACGGCGCCGCGAGCGCCGCGGCTCGAACTGCGCGTCGTCGGCGCGACGCGCGGCGAGGTGGCGCTCCCCCACGCCGCCGATGCGACGCCGGCGCGGGACGGCTCGCGGATCACGTACGTCCGTGAGGCTTGGCTCGAGCACTACGACTTGAGCGTCGACGCCGTCGAGCAGAGCTTCGAGTTCGCGCAGCTCGCCGGCGACGGCGATCTCGAGCTCGTGCTCGCGACCGGGACCGAGCTGGCGTACCTCGGCCGCGACCACGGTCTGCGGTTCGACGCCGACGGTCGCGCGCAGGTGCGCTACGGCGACGTCACGGTCGTCGACGCCGACGGACGGCGGACATCGTTGCAGTCGACGTGGCGCGACGGAGCGATCGTGCTGCGCGTGCCGGACGCCGTGCTCGACGCGGCGCGCTTCCCGATCGTCGTCGATCCGCTGATCGCCACGTTCGACGTCGACGCCGACACGGGCAGCGACGCCGATCCGGCGATCGCGTCGGCGCAGGGTTCGTTCCTCATCGTCTACGAGGACGCGACGAGCGCCAACGATCGCGACGTCCTCGCGCGCCGCTACGATCTCGACGGGGTCTTGCTCGAGACGGTGTCCGCCGACATCTCGACCGCGGACACGTACGACCCCGCGGTCGCGGGCGCCGGAACGAACTTCATGCAGGCGTGGATCCACGCCTCGCCCGCGACCGCGGATCCCATCGTGCGCGCCCGGCGCCGAGTCGCGACGTCGACCGTCCAAGGCCCGGCGTTCGACGTGACGCCCGGTTCGACCGGCGAGGCGAACGTCGACGTCGGCGCATCTCCGAACCCGGTGAGCTTTCCGTTCTTCGTGGTGTGGGACGAGCAGGGACTCTCGCGGAACGTCCTCGGTCGCGGAATCAATGCCGCAGGTGGACTCGCACCGACCTTGCCGATCGGAGCCAGCTTGAACCACGAGATCGGTCCGCGGATCTCGAGCAACGCTGGCGCGAACGGGATCTGGGTCACCGTCTGGGACGAGACGACCCCCTCCGACCAGCGCGTCGTCTATCGGGCGATCCGCGACGACGGCACGTTCGCGACGACCGCACAGGCTGCGCACCTGGGACCGATCGGCGTCGAGCGGCGACCCGACATCGACGGCGACGGCCTCAATTGGGTCATGGTCTACGAACGGCTCGACCCGAACGCGGCCGGGGCGCGCGACATCGGCGCCGGCCACGTGAGGTTCGATCCGGCGATCGCTCCGCTCGTGTTCTTCGAGGACTTCGACGTCAATCTGACGAAGCTCGAGCTCGGCGCCGGCGAAGCGTTGACGCAATCGCATCCGATCGTCGCCACCGAGGGTTCGCGCGTCACGTACGCGTACCTCGGCAAGACCTCGTCGGCGCAGGTCTTCCCGAGCTTGCGGACCGCGACGTTCGTGCTCGACCCGATCGACGGCAACACCTTCGACTTCATCGAAAGTAACGCCCTGGTCGCGTTGGGGCTCACCGTCACGCCGCACAGTGCGGCGATCACCGCGACGCGGTTCGAGAAGCCGGGCCTGACCGCGATCGCCTGGGAGCAGCCGGTATCCGGCAATCCCGACGTGTACGGGCAGATCCGCTCCGGCCTCGCGAACGGCGGCGTGACGACGGTCCAGACCGGGTGCGGTTCGCCCGAGCCGCTGCTGGCCCTGACCGGAACTCCGGCGATCGGCGCGACGCTGACGATGACGCCGATCGGCGCGGTCTCGCCGCTGTTCGTCATCGGGTTGCCGATGTCGGCGCCGCTGTGCCCGGGGCAGTCCGGTTGCGTGCTCGGTGCGACGCCGCTGATCCTGCTGCCCGCGCCGTTCGGTCTGGCGGGACCGATCCCGGCGGAACCGGAGCTGGTCGGCTTC
>JAEUIB010000794.1 GCA_016795255.1 Planctomycetota bacterium | reverse complement strand
ACGTGCTGCGCGAGCGCGTCGCCGCGCGACCGGAGCTGGTTCCGGCCGCCGTGCGCGCGCGGGCGGAGTCGGCCTCGACCGCACGGGCAAAGCAGACGATCGTGCGGGATTGGATCGTGCTGGAGGCGAACCGGGTGCGGCTGCGCCCGATCCTCATGACGACGCTGATGCTGGTGGCGGCGATGATCCCGATCGCACTGGGCGAGGGACCGGGGGCCGCGAACCGCGCGGACCTGGCGAAAGTCATCGTCGGCGGCCAAGCGTTGAGCTTGCTGCTCTCGCTGGTCGTGACGCCCGTCGCGTACTCGCTGTTCGACGACGCAGCCCGCCGCCGCAAGCGCTGACGGGGACAGACGCGCCTCCGTCCCCGTTGGGCCCGCGGTCGGGCTGACGGGGACAGACGCGCCTCCGTCCCCGTTGGGCTCGCGGTCGGGCTGACGGGGACAGACGCGCCTCCGTCCCCGTTCGGCTCAAGGTTGCGCTCCGGCGGGTCCGATGAGACTCGCGGGTTCTCCCGTCGGAGCACGGTCATGAAGAAGACGAGCATCTACGTCGGTGGCACGTTCGACTGTTTCCACGCCGGACACGTGAATCTGCTGCGCCGTGCGCGCGAGATCGCCGACTTCGTGATCGTCGCGCTGAACAGCGACGCGTTCACCAGTTCGTACAAGGGCAAGCCCGTGATGAACGAGCTCGAGCGGCTCGAGGTCGTCCGTGCGTGTCGCTTCGTCGACCTCGCGTTCGTCATGGAGTCGCACGCGATGCAGCGCGTCTACATGGAGCTCCTGCGCCCCGACTTCATCCTGCACGGCGACGACTGGACCGGCGATTCGCTGGTGCGTCAGCTCGGCATCGACGACGCGTTCCTCGCCGAGCACGGCATCCGCATGAAGTACGTGCCGTACACGAAGGGCGTGTCGACGAGCGACATCAAGCGCCGGATCCTCGGCGTGGACGGCGAGAAGGGGAGTCCGGCGGATGCCGGGGCGCAGTCCACGAAGGTGAGCCCACAGGCGCCACTGGCTGCGGCGATCGGCTGACCGAACGCCAATCCATCGGGGGACGGACCCTCGGTCCGCCGTCCTGTGGATTCACGGATTCACGTTCCGTCAATTCCCGAGCGTGCGCAGCGCCTGGCGCGCTGCTTCGCGCACGCGCGGTTCGAGATCGCCTTCGGCGTGCGCCAGACCGGCCCGGATCGCGGGCCCGTCGATGCGCCGCAGTTCGATGATCCGGGCCGCGCGCGCCCGGTCGTCCGCCGAGCCGTAGCGCAACGCTTGTTCGAGGACCGGCAAGTCGTCGGCGCTCGGGCGTGCGATCGCGAACAAGGTCTCGAGCCAGATCATCGGGACCGCGGTCTGCAACGCGGATCCTCGAGGCACGTCGCCGTTCGTGGCCCATGACCGCAGCGCGGAGCGGAGGTGGGCGACGCGCGGCATCGCTCCTGGACCTTGCCGCGCGAACACGTCGAGGATCGACGGCTCGAACTCCCCGAACATCGTCCGCAGCGCGCACAGCCTCCATTGCTGCTTCGCATCGAGCGAGCACGTCGCGAGGTAGTCGCACATCGCGATCTGCGCGTACGTGGACGAGTCGAAGTCGATCGCCAGTTCCAGCGCCCGATCGATCAGCCGCGGCGTGCGTAGGCCGAGCGCTGCCGCGAGCTTCGGCCACAGGCACTGCGGATGTGCTGGATTCCCCGCGTAGTCGTCGATGGCCGCCACTGCAGCTTCGAACCGGGCGGTGAGTTCGGCGCGCACGTCGTCGCTCGCATCGTTCCACGAGATCGCGACCTTCACGATCGTGCTCTCCGCATCGTCGTGTTCGGCATCGATGGGTGCGCGTGTCCGCAAGCCGAACGCCTGCAGGTCGCGCCAAACCACGGCGTGCTGGACCGCCGAGAAGCGGCCGAACCACTCGCGTGCGAACGTCCCCGTGAGGTCGGAGAGCAGCCCGGCACGCACGACCTCGCGCGTGAGCTCGAACGGAGCGCTCGAGCGCGTGGCGAGGCGCGCCAGTGCCGCTCGGGTGACCTCGTCGTGCCGGACGAGGCACGGGATGCCCTGCCAGGTGTTTCGATCGATCGTCGGGAGTGCGTCCACGATCCGCACGTACCGCTCCCGCAGCGGCGCCGAGTCGACGTCGAGATGGGCGAGGAAGAACGCGGCCTCGTCGCCGAGTGCGGACGGGTCGTCGAGTCGAGGTTGCAGCATCTCGATCAGTCGTTTGCGAAGGGTCGGGCTGAATCGAGCGACGACGAGTGCGGATCGCATCGCGGCGAGGTTCTGCGGCGTCGCGCTCACCGCCTGCAAGACGGCATCGCCGAACACGTCGGCGAGCATCGCGTCGACGCGCGGGTTGTCGGCGAGGGCCTGGACCCGATCGGCGTACAGGGACCACCAAGGACGTTCGAAGCCGAGATCGTCGTGGTCTGGCGACGCAGTGCGCCGCGCCGTCGGCAGCGAGACCGCGGCTCCGACCGCCGCGAACAAGGCACGGCGCGCCGCTTCGCCCGCGGGTCCCATTCGCTTGCCGGCGTCGACGAGTCGCTGCGGCGGCTCCGCGCCGACCGTTTCGAGCACGATGGGAAGCGCGAGCGCGTCGAGCGCGAAGTCGAGGAACGCGTCGTCGGGCGCGCTTCGCATCTCGGCGTCGACCGCGGCCGCGAGCACGCTCGGGGCGAAGTCGCGCAGGAACGACAGCGACGTGGCGTGCGGCTCGGGCAGCCGCGCGGCGGCCGCCGACGGTCCGAGGCGGGCGGCGTTCGATGGGCGCCACGCGGCGAATGCGGCACGAATCGCGGCGCGCGCGGCTGCCTGCGCGTGGTCGCGTCCGTACAGCGCGTCGACGAGCGCTCGCGTCGACGCAGTCGGATCTCCGCGTTCGATGGCGTCGAGGTCGGCCGGATCGAAGCTCTCGGGGCCGGCGAACCGCAGCGTGAAGACTGCCCGGTCCGCCGGCCAACGCGGCAGGCATGCGTGGGGCTCGCCAAGTTGATCGAAAAGCGTGTCGACCTCGAGCCGGACGTCCTCGGCCGCCGCGGTCTCGTGCCAGCGGTGCAGGTTCGCGATCAGAGTGGAGTCGTTGCCGCCGACGCGGAACGCATCGAACAATGCCTCGCGATCCGTCAGGCCGGAGGCGTCGAATCGCGCGATCGCCTGGGCGAGCGAACTCGGATCGCCCTGGAACAGGACCGCCGCCAACAGCGTGTGGAACAACGTCGTGTGGATCACGGGAATCGCCTCGGGCCGACCGATCCCGTGATCATCGTCCCGTCGCCGCCTCGCGAGCGTCAACGGTCCGTCAACACCGGGACGCGGTTCCCGCCGGCGGGCGGGACCGGTGCCGGATCGAGCGCCGGTCGAGGCAGGGACGCGCCAATGCACCGCGCCGCTGCGGCGGCGCGTGCACGGGTGCGAGGATCGCCTTGGGTTGCGCGTCGCCCCCTGCGGAGCGATCGCCGATCAGTTCGGGCGACGGACCTTCGTCGCGAGGCCGAGCTTCTCGAGCGTCACGATCAAGACCCAGCCGAGGTCGATCTGTGCCCAGCCGCGACCGAGTCGAGCGCTGTTCGGCTCGGCATGGTGGTTCTGGTGCCAGTTCTCACCCTGGAACGAGTGGATGAGGCCGAGCGACGCGAGGTTCTGACTCGAGTCCTCGCCGGGCGCGACGCCCTTCTTCATGTGCGCGAGCGAATTGACGAAGCACTGCGCGTGCAGCGACACGGTCAGTCGGATCGCGCCGAGCCAGAAGAACGCCGCCGGGCTGATCAGCAGGCCGCCGAAGAACGACAGCGCGAGGATCGGCACCTGAGCGCGCGTCCAGAACCGCCAGTACTTCGTGTCGAGGTCCGGCGCCCAGCGCTCGACCGG
>JAEUIB010000782.1 GCA_016795255.1 Planctomycetota bacterium | reverse complement strand
CGAACACGCCGTAGCTGCGGTAGACGAACGGCGCGGTCGAGAACGCGAGGCTCGTGTCGGACGCGTTCAGCGCGTTCAGCAGGATCACCTGGCGATCCTCGGGCGACAGAGCGCCCGACGTCTCCATCTCGTTCAGCAGCGTGTCGAGGCCTTGCTCCGCTTGGATCGGGCGAGCCTTCAGGATGCGATCGGCGACCGATTCGGCCTTCAACGGGTCGATGCGCGTCTCCGAGCCCGCGAACCGCAACCCGGAAAGCAGCGCGATCAGCACTTCGCGTGAGCAACTGTTGACGTTGACCGGCGCGCGGACGAGTCCAAAGACGATCGCCTCGTCGGCCGCGTAGTCGTTGCGGACGGGCTCTTGCAGCGTGATCCGGACCTGGTCGTTGCCGGATTCCTCGGCCGCGACGACGAGGTTCCATTCCTGCTTCTTCGGGTCGCGCGTGTCGCGGATCAGCACGACGGTTCCGGGGCCGAGGTTGCGCCCGCCGTTGACGTAGATCTCCGGCGTCTCGTCGTTCGGACCGAACGCGAACATCGCGCGCGCTCCGACCGCGAAGCGGCCACCACCGGGCAGCACCGCGTGCGTCGTCAGGTCGTTCTCGAGCGACTCGAGTTCCGCGGTCGTGAACACGTCCTCGCCGAGCCGCGCGATGTCCTTCATCGCCAGCACGTTCGCGAAGCCGGTGTACGTGTCCTGCGTGCTCTTCCACGGGTAGACGGTCGCGAGGATCACGCGATACGGAACCACCGGGGCACCCATGCCGTGCGCGACCGGAGTCCGACTCTGCAGGACCGTCGTGTCGAAGCCGCGCGACAGACCGGTCAGGGTCGACCCCGACTTGCCCTTGTAGGCGATCAGTTCGCCCTCGACCCACACGATGCCCTGCTCGGGCAACGCGTCGCCGGAGCTGAGCCGCAACTCGTTCGCTTCGTCGGCCTCGATCGGGCTCGACACGAAGCCGCAGCCGAGCAGGTTGCCGAGCAGGAACGGCGAGCATTGATTGACGTGGACCTTGCCCTGCGCGTCGTCGGCGCGCGCCGACCAGATGCTGCCGGTCGGGTCGTTGACGTTGGTCGAGAACGCGTTCAGGTCGACGCGCAGCGCCAACTCGTCGGGACCGTCCCAATGCGGAGTCGGGTCGAAGCTCGGGTCGGACTGCGCGAGTTGCTCCGCGGCGAGGCGCGCCGTCGAGCGCACGCCTTCGACCGCGCGGTTGTTGTACGACAGCAGCGCGGCCGCGCGGTCCTGGTTGCGCATCGACAGCGCGAACGGCGTCGCGATCACCGCCAGCGACACCAGCACCAGGATCACCGCGATCAATGCGATCCCACGTCGATCGTGTCGAGCCCGCGTCATTGGATCTCTCCGAGCAGACTGACCGTGACTTCGCGCGTGCGCGAATCCTCGTCGTACAGCAGCTTGATCGTCACCGGCTTCGTGTGGAACCGCGAGTCCAGCCGACCGCGCGCGTCGAACCACACGTCGCCGCCGTCGGCGAGGCGCACGCCTTCGGGCAGCGGCGGCGCCTGTTGCGTGACGAACGAGCCGAGCTTCACCTCGTCGACCGCACCGACGAACGTCGGGCGGACCGAACCGATCAGGATTTCCGCTTCCGTCTCGGGCATCGGCAGCCGGCGCTCCTGGTCGTCGACCGAGGCGACCTCGATCCCGTTCATCCACAGCTTCAACGAGCGGCCGTCGTGCGTGAGTCCGACGCGCACCCAGCGTTCGACGGGCAGCGGTTCGGTCGAGGCGACGGTCAGCGCTTCCGGTGTCTCGCCGGACTTGCGCGAGGAGACCATGACGCTGCCCTTCAACGTGCGACCGGGGCCGATCGCCAGGACGAACGCGTCCCCCTTCGAGACGATCCGACCGGTCGCTTCCTTGCCGACACGGACGAACGCCTCGAGGCGCAGGCCGTTGACGAAGTCGAACGCAGGACCGCGGCCGAGCCGCACCGTGCCCGGGTCGGACGGCGGGAACACCACGCAATGGCCGATGGCTCCGCCCGGCTGGACGCTCGCGCCGCCGTCGAAGCGCGCGTTCTGCGGCCACCCGCGGCCGTCCTCGGTCTCGAAATGCCAATCACCGACCGCGACGATGCCCGACGCGGCGATGACGTTCTGCGCGACGTCGAGCGTCACGCGCGACGTCACGCTCTGTTCGAGCGCGAACAGCCGGGCCGAGCGCAGCGCGTCCTTCACTTGCGCGACCGCCATCGTGCGACCGGGGTTCAGTTTGCGGAACGCGCCGACACCGATGCCCATCAGCACCGACAGCAGCGTCAGCACCGTCAGCAGTTCGAGCAGCGTGAAGCCGCGCCGAGCGCGCCGTCGGTCGGTGATTCGTCCCAGCGCGTCGTCCACGTTCGTCCCTCGATCAGCGGTAGGAACAGATGTCGTCGTCGGTCCCGAGCTTCCCGTCGGAGCCGGCCGACCGCAGTTGATAGCTGTCCATCGCCCAGAAGCTGGCCGTGTTCTCGTCCTTCTCCGCCTTCACCTGGACCGTCACGACTTCGAACGTCTGGGTGTCGGTGATGTCGTATTCCTGGTCGCGCTCGTACGCGTCACGCCGGATGTAGACGATCGGGTTCTCCCACGCGTCGACGATCTCCTGCAGCGCGTTGTTGCCGAACGTCGTGATGTTGACGTCGCCGGTGTCGTCCTCGAGGTTGCGCAGGTCCGACTGGTTCGGCTTGCTGGTGCCGTCGTAGCGCTTGTCGAAGAACGCGAGCACGAGTGCTTCGCAGCCCTCGTTCGTCTTGTTCTTCGCCTTGACGCCGAGCGCCGCCAACTCGCACGGCGGGTAGTCCCCCATCGTGTTGCGGTACTGCTCGAGCATGACCTTCAGCGACTCGATCTGCGCGGAGGTCTTCGACTCCTGCCCCTTGTTCGTGAAGTCGCTGAGTTTGACGGCGACCATCGCGAGCAGGCCGGCGAGGATCGCCAGCACGACCAGGATCTCGATCAACGTGAACGCGCGGGTGGAAGTGCAACGCATGCGCGAGACTCTATCGGACGGGCAACCCGGTTGTAACTGGAGCTTTACGACGGCAGGCGATCGCGTGCCGGACCCGGCGCGACCACGCCACGAACGGGCGGCGCGGTCGCCACCGTTCAGTTGTTGCGATACCGGACGACGCGCGCGTAACCCGTGCTGACGTCGACGCTCTGGCGCTCTTTGGCCATCGCGAACACCGACAGTTGGAACGGCTTCGTGCCCGGCTTCTTCAAGCTCGGGACTTCGACGTCGGCGGCGATCGTCTTCTCGTCGAGCTTGACGTGGAACACGCCCTTGTCGCGGTTGGCGAACTCGATCGTGAACCGCGCCGGGGTCTGCGCGGCGATCTTCACGCCCGGCAGGGTGTCCCAGTTGCGCAGGATCTGTTTCGAGCTGTCCTGCGCCAGCAACCGGACCGAGCCATCGGGGAAGCGCGCGACCGCGATCAGCCCGCCGGGCTCGAGCTCCTGACCGCTCGCTCCGGACGGCTTCTCCAGGTACAGCGCGGCGCCGACGACGCCTTCGTTCTTGCCGCCGCTCGTGACCTCGACGTCGAACTGGACCAGCGTCTTGCCCTCGGCGATGCGACGCAGTTCCGTCCACCGATCCGAGTCGCCGGCGCGCTGGATGCCCTCGAGCGCGACGCGTCCGGCCGCCGGCGGCTTCAGCGTCGGACCGAACGCTTCTCGCAGGTCCCAGCCGTTCTTGATCTGCGTGCGGTCGAACACGTCGACCCACTGTTCCTTCGCGCGGTGATCGGTGATCGCCTTCTGATAGCGGTCGGAGTACACGGAGAACGGGTTCGCTTCGTCGGCCGCGGCAGCACGCGCCTCGGCGAATCGCTGCAGCGCGACGTCCGCGTCCCCCAGTCGGTACAGACACCAAGCCGCACCCGCCAGCGCCGCGACGCGATCGTTGCCGGCGCTCTCGAACGCGGCGCGCGCGTCCTGCGCACGCTGCTGGCGCAGCAACGCCATGCCGAGCATCGTCTGGACTTCGCCGTTGCCGGGCTCGCGCTTCAGCGACTCGACGAAGTACTCCTCGGCGGTCTCGGGGCGATCGGTGAGCAGCATCGCGTAGCCGAGCTCGTTCAGCACGTCCGTGTACCGGCCGTGTTCCTTCAGCGAGCGCTGCAGCCACGTCGTCGCTTGGTCGACGTCGCCGCGGCGGCGCGCGTTGCGGCCGGCGCGATACAGCACGAACGCGTCGTTCGGGTCCATCTCGAGCGCGCGCGCGAACGCGTCCGCCGCCCGATCGTCCCGACCGAGGGCCTCGTCCAGGATGCCGAGGCCGCACGTCGGATCCGCCGCGGTCAGCGGCGCGAGGTCGGCGGCTTCCGCGTAGCGCTTGCGCGCTTCGGTGATCGCTTCGGCGGTCGGCGTCACGCTCAGCGCGACCGCGAGGTTGTAGACGGCCTCGGCCGCGCCGGGATCGAGAGCGAGCGCTCGGCGCAGCGGTTCGATCGCGTCCTGCGGCTTGCCGTTCGCCAAGGCGAACGCGCCCTGGACGATCGCCAATTCGGCCGTCTCGACGTCGAGTCCCACGGCGCGTTCCAGCGCGCGCCCGGCTTCGGCCTTGTCGTCGCGGACCAGATGCGCTCGTGCCAGATCGACGAGGACGGCGGTCTTGTCCGCCGCGCCGATGTTCGCCGAGCGCAGCGCGCGTTCGAACGCATCCGTCGCGCCGACGGCGTCACCGTCGTCGAGCATCGTGCGGCCCAGTACGGCCCACGCTTGGTGATCGTTCGGGTTCTTCTCGGTCGCCGCGACGAGGATGTCGTGCGCCGCACCCTTCAAGCCGAGCTGACGCAGGCGGACACCGCGACGCATCAGCAGGTACGACGTCTCGATGCCCTTCGCCTTGGCTTCGTCGAGGATCGCGAGTTCCCCTTCGTCGTCGTAGCCGTACTCACGCACCATCGCGAGCAGTTCGTACGCCTCGGCCAGCCCGGGATCGAACGACAACGCCGAACGCACGAATTGTTCGGCCGCGGTCAACGCGCTCGAGCGATCTTCCTCGACCCACGTCAGACACGTCCGCGCGGCCTGCAGTTGCGTCTTGACGTTGCTGACCGCGGGCTTGGTCTCGCGCCACAGCAGCTTCGCGCGCATCGCGACGGTGTCGGCGAAACCGAAACCCTGCTGGTACACGCCGCCGTTCTCGAGATCCGCTCGGGCCAGCGTCGTCTTGACGGTGCGCTTGCCGGACTTCGGATCGACGCCCTGGAACTCGATCGCCTCGGCGGTGTGGTCGAGCAGGCCGACGCGGTCCTTGTTGAGGATGAACCCCCACAACCGCGATTGACCGCCGCGCTTGACCCAGTCGTACGCCTTGTCGAGCTCGACTCCGTTCGCGCCATTCGCCCCGTTCGCGCCGCTCTGGGCCGCTGCAGGCGCCGCGCTCGCCGCGCCGTCGCCGGCCGTCTCGAACCGACTCTCGGTCCCCGCCGTAGCCTCCGCGTCGAGCGCCGCCGCCAACTCGAGCGGCAGCGAGCCTCGGCGGTGGATCGTGGCCTTCTCCGGCTCCGCGGCCGGCAACGGCAACGGGCCGAGCGCCGTGATCTCGGGCAACGGCGGTGCGTCGAGCACCAACGGCGGCAGCTCGGTCCACTCGCGCGGCGGCTGGAACACGTCGCGACCGGACGGGTCGGGACGCGCGTCCTCGCTGCGCGTGAACACGATTTCAGGCACCGGCGGAGCGGGGACCAGCGTGCCGGTCTTCGGCTTGCCCATCGGGCGCGACTGGTAGCTCTCGGTCGCACCGATCCCGAGCGCCGTGCCGGCGATGACGAGGGTGCCGAGGAACAGAATCTGCTCGCGCTTCAGACTCATGCGCGCGACCCCGTTTCGTTCGCGGTGGGTTCGAACAACAGCGCCGAGATCGACAATTGCATCGTGGCGAAGCCCGACGCCTTCTTCTTGTCGACCTCGATGCTCGCGTCGTCGATCGAGAGGAACTGATCCGTGTCGCGCACGATCAGCGAGACGAGTTCGGACAGCGCGGCAGCCGTTCCGCTGATCTTGAACTTCACCGTCAGCGTTTCGGCGAGCTGACGCTTGTCCTTCGACTTCTTGCCGCGCGCGTCGATGACTTCGATCGAGTCGACCGCGCGGACGTCGGCCAGGATCGCCGATTCGACGACTTCCTGGACGACGTTCAGTCCGAGCAGGTAGCGCTGGATCGCTTCGCGGCCGGCCGGCGTGAACGGCGGCAGACCGAGCGATTCGTCGACGCGGATGTTGCCGCGGGCGGCGACGTCGACCAGCGCTTCGGTCGCCAGCGATCGGATCTCCGTGAAGCGGAGGTCCGGCGTCTTCTCGTTCTTGTCGAGCACGTAGCGCGGATCGGGCTTGAACCGCATGCGCTCCGTGAGTTCCGCGATGCGTTCGCCGTACGCGGTCGTCGCGCCGAGGACCGCGCTCAGCTCGCTCTTCGGGACTCCGTCCATCTTGTTCAGCTTCTGCAGCCGCGCCGACGCGGCGCTGGACGCACCGCCGGCATCCCACACCGAGCCGATCACCGCGTACGCGATGGTCGTCACCAGCAGGCCGGCGCCGATGCCGAGGATGAAGCGACGATGGTTCTGCCAGACGTCGTTCAGATCCATCAGTTCTGCTCCTTCGACGCATCGGCCGCGGCGGCCGCGGCCTCGTCGCCGGTCGGCTTCGAGAAGTTCATCGTGACCGTCCACTCGAACGGCGCCTTCGGACTCGCCGGCTTCGTCGACGTCACCGGAGTCCGCGGCAGCAGCGGATCGGCGGAGATCGTCTGGACGAAGCGGTTGAACACGGCTTCGACGCCGGTCGCGCCTTCGCGGCCTTCGCCGCGCACGACGATCACCGGACGCGTGTCCGGTCCGGGGATGCCGAGGTTCGGGTCGACGACGCCCTCGAGTTCGACCGAGCGCACGTACAGCTCGAACGGCAGGTGTTTTTGCAGCAGCGTCAGCGCGCGCTCGAAGCCGACGCCGGAGACCACGAAGGCCTCGAGCTCGGACAACTGCGCAGCCTGATCGGCGCGCAACGCAACGCCTTCGTCGTAGCTCTTCTTCGCTTTCGTGCGCTTCTCGAGTTCGGTCGCGAACGTCCGCTCGTCCGCGGTCGCCGCGTCGGCGTCGCGCTTCGACATGAACGCGTACGCACCGAGCCAGACGACGAGCAAGGCGACGGCCCCGATGATCCAGACCGTCTTCTCCTTGAACTCGCGGGCCTTGCG
This sequence comes from Planctomycetota bacterium, assembly GCA_016795255.1. Taxonomy (GTDB): domain Bacteria; phylum Planctomycetota; class B15-G4; order B15-G4; family JADJEK01; genus JADJEK01. The sequence goes on along the minus strand of JAEUIB010000782.1, from coordinate 724 downwards.
GACCGCGGCGGGCAGGATCTGGATCGAGTAGACGTCGGTGCCGCTCGCTCCGAGCGCGAGACCGAGTGCGACCACGGCCGACGCGCGAGCGTCGTCGTCGAGTTCGGTCGAGACCTCGCCGGTCTCCATCGCCGCGAACGGGTCGAACGCGGTGACCGGAACGTTCAGGTTCGACTCGATGTACTTGTCGAGACCGCGCAGCCGCGAGGTTCCGCCGCACAGCAGCACGCGGCTCGGCTTCAGTTCGTTCTGGCCGGTCTGCGAACGCGCGAACAGGATCGACGACTGGACCATCGACAGGATCTGACCGGTCGCGCCGGCGAGCGCGCGCGAGACCTTGTCTTCCTGCGCGGACCGCTTCGCGACGTCGAACGGCGACACGTTCGCGAACTGTTCCTTCAGGCTGCGCGCCTTGTCGCGACTGACGTTGAACGCGGCGACGAGCGCCTCGTCGAACAAGTCGCCACCGCCCGACAAGTTGCGCGCGAACAGCAGGTCGCCGTCCTTCGCGACCGCGATGTCGGTGTTGCGCGCGCCGATGTTGACGAGCAGCGTGACGCCGTCCTCGGTGCCGGCGCGCCGGTACGCGTTGTACAGCGCGACGGAGTTCGGCTGGAACGCGACGAGTTCACCGCCGCTGCCCTTCATCGACTCGACCTGCGCGTCGAGCAACGATTCCTTCGCCAGCGCGAGCAGCACGGTGTCGTCGCTGGACACGTCCGAC
>JAEUIB010000727.1 GCA_016795255.1 Planctomycetota bacterium | reverse complement strand
GCGGGCCAAGGCCTCGGCTTCAACCGCGCGTTCATGTTGCTCGTCGAGGACGAGGACAAGGACGGCGGCGTGCTGGCCGGCCGCCTCGCGATCGGGCCGAGCACCGGCGAAGAGGCCAGCCGCATCTGGAACAAGCTGTCGAAGGAACCGGTCGCGTTGCCCGACCTCTATTCGCGTTACGAAGGCACGACCGAAGGCCACGACGTCCTCGTCAACTCGATCGTCCACTCGTTCCGGATCCCGATGACCGACGAGTCGCACCCGTTCGTGCGCTCGATCAAGTCGCGCCGCGCGAAGAACGTGATCCGCGGGCGCCTGACCGACGAGAACAAGCAGGTCGACGCGGCGCTGTGTGCGCAACTGCAGTCCGACTCGTTCGCGATCGTGCCGCTGAACACGCGCGAGAAGCCGATCGGCGTGCTGATCGTCGACAACCTGATCACCGGCTTGCCGGTGACCGAGGCCGATCTGCAGATGCTGAAGGTGTTCGCGAACCACGCCGGCATCGCGCTCGAGAACTCGCGTCTGCGCGCGAACCTCGAGCGGCGCGTGCACGAGCTCGACCACCTGACGCGGCGCATGCAGGAGACGCAGGCGCGACTGCTGCAATCGGAGCGTCTGTCGGTCATCGGCGAGATGGCCGCGCGCATCGCCCACGAAGTGCGCAATCCGCTGGTGTCGATCGGCGGGTTCGCGCGGCTCGTCCGCAAGGGCATCTCCGCGGACGATCCGCGCTCCGACTACCTGCGCGTGATCTCGGACGAGGTCGCGCGCCTCGAGCGCATCGTCCAAGGCCTGCTCGACTACTCGCGGCCGCAGCAGACGCTCGACCTGCTCGACGTCGACGTGCCGCGCCTCGTCCACGAGATCGCCGCGATGACGCGCCTCGAGGCCGAGACGCACGGGGTCACGATCGTCGAGCGCTTCGATCCCGCGCTGAAGCTGGTCCACATCGACGGCGACAAGGTGCGTCAGGTGTTGCTGAACCTGATCCGGAACTCGCTGGACGCGATGATGCGCGAGGGCCAGGTCGTCGTCGAAACCGCGCTGGTCGGCGACGATCGGTTCCGCATCACCGTCGCCGACAACGGCCCGGGCATTCCGTTGGACAAACGCGAGCGCGTGTTCGAGCCGGGCTTCACGACGCGGCAGCACGGCACCGGGTTCGGGCTCGCGATCAGCAAGCGCTTGATCGAGTCCCAAGGCGGCCAGATTTCCCTGCGCAGCGACGTCCTGGCCGGGTGTACCTTCGATATCGTTCTGCCCCGGCGGGTTCACATCGAGGGCCGAGAGCCGCCGAGGTCCTGACGAGAGGCGTCGCGACGCGCGCCGATCACGAACGACGGTCGCCCAGGAGCGCTCATGGGCCACGACGACGCCGCTGCCGACGCAAAGACGAAGAAGCCGCGCATCCTGATCGCGGACGACGAGCCGAACCTCCGCCTGCTGTACAAGAGCGAGCTCGAATCCGAAGGGTTCGACGTGCTGCTCGCGACCAACGGCCGCGAGGCGATCAGCGTGGCGGCGAGCGAACGACCGGACCTCGTCGTGCTCGACATCCGGATGCCGGGCATGGACGGAGTCGAGGTCCTCCAGCGCATCCTCGACCACAACCGCACGATGCCGGTGATCCTGAACTCGGCGTACTCGTCCTACAAAGAGAACTTCATGACGTGGGCGGCCGACGCGTACGTCGTCAAGTCGTCCGACGTCACCGAGCTGATCGCGAAGATCCGCGACGTGCTCGGCAAGCGCAAGGGCGAGCGTGGCGGCCAGGCCGGTTCGGGCGCGGGAGGTTGATGCGATGGCGGTGACCACGCGCGACACGCTCGTGTTCCTGCTGGCCGGCGGGCAGGGCGAGCGGCTCTATCCGCTGACGCGCGATCGCGCGAAGCCCGCGGTGCCGTTCGGCGGCCACTACCGCATCATCGATTTCACGCTGACGAACTGCGTGCACTCCGAACTGCGCCGCATCTTCGTGATGACGCAGTACCGGTCGTTGTCGCTCGAGCGGCACGTGAAGCGCGGGTTCCAGTTCCTGCCGCGCGAACTCGGCGAGTTCATCGACACCGTGCCGCCGCAGTTCCGCTCGGGTTCGTCGTGGTACGCGGGCACTGCCGACGCCGTGTACCAGAACATCGACTTGATGCAGGCCGAGAAGCCGAAGCGGCTGCTCGTGCTGTCGGGCGATCACGTGTACCGCCTCGACTACCGGCTGATGGCGGAAGACCACGAGCGCACCGGCGCAGCGATGACGATCGGCGTCATCGAAGTCCCCGTCGCCGAAGCGACGCGCATGGGCGTTCTCGAAGTCGATCGGTCGATGCGCGTCGTCGGCTTCCAGGAGAAGCCGAAGCAACCGAAGGAGATCCCCGGTCGCCCCGGCATCGCGCTGGCGTCGATGGGCATCTACCTGTTCGAGACCGAGACGCTGGTCCGCGAAGTGATGTGGGACGCGAAGCGCGAGAGCTCGCACGACTTCGGCAAGGACGTCGTGCCGCACATGGTCGAGACCGGCCAGCGCGTGTTCGCGTTCCCGCTGCGCGACAAGAACGGCGCGGGCGAACAGGCCGGCTACTGGCGTGACGTCGGCACGATCGACGCCTATTTCGACGCGCACAAGGACGTGCTCGGCAAGACGCCGAAGTTCGACCTGCGCGATCGCGCGTGGCCGATCTTCTCGGTCAGCTCGCGCTTGCCGCCGGCCGAGGTCCGCTCGGACGGGCCGCTGCGACCCGACGTCGTCGACTCGGTGCTGGCCGACGGCGTCGTCGTCGCGGGGGCCACGGTCCACGGCAGCATCCTCGGCGTCGACACCGTCGTCGGCCCGGGCGCGGAACTCGAGGACTGCATCCTGCTCGGCCGCACCGTGATCGGGCCGGGCGCGAAGATGAAGAAGGTCGTCGTCGACCACGACGTCGTGATCCCGAAGGACTTCGTGATCGGCCAGGACGCGAAGCGCGACGCCGAGCAGTTCCTGCGCTCGGCGGGCGGGATCTGCGTGATCGGACAGGGGACGCGGTTCGACTGAGGGACGCAGAAACCCACCCGGGCCGTCACCCGGGCTGCGGCGGTCGCCTGTTCCGGCTCTCGTCTTTCGGCGATGGCTTCGCGGCCTCGGCTCGTGCTATTCCTTGCGCCCGCATGGACCGACTTCTCCAAGGCATCCGGCGTTTTCGGACCGACGTCTTCCCGTCGTTGCGGACCAAGTTCGAAGGACTCGTCCGCGACGGGCAACAACCGCGGGCGTTGCTGATCGGGTGCGCCGATTCGCGCGTGCCGTTCGAGACGCTGCTCGACGTCGGCCCCGGCGAGCTGTTCATCGTCCGCGTCGCCGGCAACATCGTGCCGCGCTACGGCACCTACGTCGGCGGCGTCACGGCGAGCATCGAGTTCGCGGTCACGCAGTTGCCGATCAAGGACGTCATCGTCTGCGGCCATTCGCACTGCGGCGCGATGCGCGCGATCCTCGAGCCCGAACGCGTGCGCGATCTGCCCGCCGTGCGCGATTGGGTCGGGTTCTCCGACGACGTGCGCCAGCACGTCCACGATCTCGGGCCCGACCTGAACGAGGCCGAACGCGTCGACCGCGCGGTGAAGACCAACGTCGTGCTGGCGCTCGACAATCTTCGGACCTTCCCCTGCATCCAGGAGAAGCTCGCGGCGAACACGATGCGGCTGCACGGCTGGACGTTCGAGATCGAGACCGGCCGCGTCTTCGAACACGACGAACGCACGAGCGGCTGGCGCGATCTCAGCGCGTGACTCGAACGGGCCGAGCGGTCCTGCGACGCCGGTCGAACGACGGAATCAGCCCGAACTCGCCAACGCCTTCAGCGCGTCGCCGTCGACGCGGAACACCGTCCACTCGCTCATCGGTTTCGCGCCGAGCTTCTCGTAGAAGCCGATCGCCGGCGTGTTCCAGTCGAGCACGGCCCACTCGAAGCGCGCGCAATCGCGCTCGAGCGCGATCTTCGCGAGGTGGCGCAGCATCGCCTCGCCGATGCCTTTGCCGCGCATGATCGGCGTCACGTAGAGGTCCTCGAGGTAGAGGCCCTTCTTGCCCTTCCACGTCGAGTAGTTGTGGAAACACAGCGCGAAGCCCGCGGCCTCGCCGTCCCACTCGGCGATGAAGCACTCGAACGGGGGCCGTGCCTCCGCCATCTGCCGGCGGTAGTCGTCGGGCGTCGCCGTGACGGATTGCGGTTCGCGTTCGTAGAGCGCGAGCTCGGACACGAAGCGGTGGATCAGCGCGGCATCGTCGGGGGTCGCGGGGCGGATCGTCAGCATGGCGCGAAGCGTACCGGTCGGCGGTGGCTGGCGAGCCGCCGTCGCCGCTGCTAGCTTCCCGGGCCTCGTTCGGGTGGGGCACGGTGTCGGGGTCGCCGGGATGCGGGTGTTCGTCAGTCACGCCTCCGAAGACAAGGCGCGCGTCCGCGAGCTCGCGGATGCGTTGCGGTCGCGTGGCTTCGATCCGTGGCTCGACGAGTGGGAGATCCACGGCGGCGACGATTTCGTACGCCGCATCAACGAAGGAATCCACGCCTGCCCGGTCGCCGTCATCGTGTTCTCGGCGAGCGCGTGGCGGAGTCCGTGGGTCGACGCGGAAACGAGCTACCTCGCCTATGCGCGCATCAAGGAAGGCAAGGTCGTCGTTCCGCTCGTGCTCGGCGACGTCGCGAGCGAGTCGATCCCGGCGCTGCTGCGCCCCGTGCATCGCCATCGCATCGACCGGATCGACGACATCGCGGCCGCGCTGCGCGCGCAGCCGCAACCGGCTTCGACGCGCGCTCTCGACGGGCCGGGGGATCGCGTCGTCATCACGCTGAAGCGCGTCGCTCCCCGAGGGGTCGACGTGCGCGTCACGATCTCCGGACTCGAGTACGGCAAGGCGTCGCTCACCGAGCTTCCCCGAGAACTCCAGGTCGCGCGGGACGCGTTCCTGCGCGGCGCCCTCCAAGGGACGATGCGGGCGCCGAGCGCACACCAGCGAGCGCAGGCCGAATCGCTGCTCGCGCAGCTCGGTCGCCAGCTTCGTGACGTCTGTTTGCCCAGCGATGCGCAGTCCGCGCTCGCCGCGCTGGTTCAGCCGAGGGTCGGCAACGCGGTCGACGTCGTGTTCGAGGCGGACGATCCCGAGCTGCTCGGCCTTCCGTTCGAGGCGCTGCGTCTCGCCGACGACTCGTTGCTCGCGACGGCGGCCAGTGTCGTCGTCTGGCGGCGTCCGCTCGGCCTCGCCGCGACCTCGCTTCGCGCGCC
>JAEUIB010000685.1 GCA_016795255.1 Planctomycetota bacterium | reverse complement strand
ACTCGACGTGGCTGTGGCGCAAGTACTACCGCGACCGATACACGGAGAAGTTCTGGCGCGGTCTCGTCCGCTTCGCCGCGCTGAACAAGCTGCGTCGCACGAACAAGCGCTTCGACCTGCTGATCGACAAGGCGCTGTACGACGTCAACGAGCCGGTCCAGGTCTCGGCGCGCGCGCTCGATCCCGACTTCAACCCGATGCGCGAGCCCAGTCTCGCGGTCCAACTGCTGGCGCCCGACGGGCGGCAGGTCGCGATCGAGCTGGCGAACGTCGACCCCGACGAAGGCCGCTTCGAAGGCACGCTGCGCCCGAACCAGGACGGCGTGTTCCAGGTCTGGATCGAGGATCCGGCGGGACGCGAATCCGGCCGCCTGTCCCCACGGTCGTTCCGCGTCGACTTCCCGCGCCACGAGTACGAGAACCCGGTGCTGGCGCGCGACGTGCTCGAATCGATCTCCGCGACGACGCGCGGCACGTACCACGGACTCGACCGCTTCGACGAAGCCCTCGCGGCGGTCGGCGGCGAGGTGATCGAGAAACGCCGCGGCGACCCGATCCGCGCCGAGCTGTGGTCGAGCTGGTGGACGCTGCTCGTCTTCCTCGCGCTCGTCGCCGCCGAGTGGGCGTTGCGCAAACGTTTCAATCTCTTGTAACGCCGGGTCCGTGACGTCGCCCGACCGCGACTTCGTGTCAAGCGGCGCGACGGCCATTCACGATGAACCTCTCCGAAATGGGAGCGACCCTCGACGGGCCGCTCGCGCCGGAGGGTCCGATGACCGGGGTGGCAGGGCTGGAGCGCGCCGACGTCGCGATCGACGAAGCCGCGATCGTCCGGATGATGCGTGCGCATCTGTCGCTGGCCGAAGACTGTCGGTCGTCGAACCGCGCGCTGATGGACGTGCTGTCCGACGTCACGCGGTCCATCTCGGCCGGCGGGTTCGCCGCGGCGACCGAGCAATTGGCCGCGTCGACGGCCGCGTTGCATCGCCACACCGGCGACAGCACGGCCGCCTGCAAGGACGCGTCGGACGCGATTCGCGCGTTCACGGTCGCCGTCGCGGCGTTCGAGGCCGGGTTCTGCGAACTGCAGAACCTGATCGAAGGGGTGAAGCGGACCACCGGCAAGATCACGTCGATCGCCAGCCAATCGGGGATCCTGTCGCTGAACGCGCGCATCGAAGCTTCGCGCGCCGGTGCGGCGGGCAAGGGATTCGAGGTCGTCGCGCGTGAGATCGGCGCGCTGTCGAAGGAGACGTCCGCGCTGTCGGACGCGATCACCGGCGACATGGAGCGTATCGAGACGTCGCTGAAGACGACGCAGCAGCGCTTCTGCGCGAGCCGCGACGAACTCGCGCGCGCGTCGTCGGCGGTCGGTGCGCTCGACGGTGCCGCGTCCGGGATCCGCTGCGAGGCCGAGAACCTCCGCGGCGTCAGCGATCGCGTCGAGTCGATCGCGTACGCGCAGGTCGGGGCGCAGAGCGGGCTCGAGGCGGTCGCGCGCCACGCCGAATGGGTGCGCGACGCCAGCGTGACGCTCGTCGACGCGCTGAACCGCGGCTGCGCGCAGGTCGAACAGCGCGTGCGCGCCGAGCCGACGTCGACCGCGATCGCCGCGATCCGCGACTTCGGGCAGTTCGAACAACTGCTGACCGGCGCGCTGCGCAGCGGCGATCCCGAGCTCGGCGGCAAGGCGGCGCAGCGCGCGCTCGAAGTCGGGCTCGCGCCCGTGCTCGTGCTCGAAGCGTTGTCGCGTGCGATCGCGAGTTCGGCGCTCGGTCGCGTCGGCGAGGAGCTGCCGCTGGAGTCGTACTACCGCGAAGGCTTCGTCCTGCGGTCCGTGCTCGAAGTCTTGGAGCCGACGCTGGCCGGCGCCGCCGCGGACGGCGCGCCGACGGTCGTGCTCGGCAACGCGTACGAGGACCATCACGACCTCGGTCGCCGGCTCGTCGCGCTGAACCTGCGGGCGGCCGGCTGTCGCGTCATCGACCTCGGACTCTCGGTGCGCAACGAGACGTTCGTCGAGACCGCGCTGCGCGAACGCGCGGACATCGTCGGCGTCTCGGCGTTGCTGCTGCACACGGCGCGCTGGATCCCCGAACTGAAGCGCGAGTTCGCGCGCCGCGGGCGATCCGACATCCCGGTGATCGCCGGCGGCGCGATCTTCCTCGT
>JAEUIB010000664.1 GCA_016795255.1 Planctomycetota bacterium | reverse complement strand
GCCGTCGTGGTGCGCGAGCTTGCCGTCGCTCGGATAGAGCACGACCGCCGGCTCGAGCCTTGCCGTCGCGCCGTCCAGCGGGATCTCCGGCAAGTCGTCGGCGAGCCAACGCGCGAACGCCACCGGCGCGAGCACGCGACGCATCAGATCGGCCACCGCGAGCGTCGGCGACCGGAAGTCCTGCCCGGACGGCTCGAAGCGCAGCGTCGCTTCGACCTCGTTCGCGTGGAAGTCGCGCGCGCTCGCGACGAGCATCTCCTCGAGCGTGCGATCGCCGGCCGTCCGCGCCCAATCGAGCGCGAGCCCGAACGCGAACGCCGTTTGCGCGTGCTCGCCCGTGCGGATCGGATCGGTCAGCTTCGGCAGCCATTGCTTGAAGCGCGCCGCGGCCGCGGGCTCGAGGATCCCGACCACGTCGGCCCAGCGCTTCGCGTCGGGGTCGTCGAACGTGCGCAACTCGGCGCAAAGCTGCAGCAGCCACGCGAGTCCGTACGGCCGCTCGAACCCGTCGCGCCCCTTCGCGTTCAAGTACGCGAGTTCGGCGCGCGCGCGATCCTCCGTGAAACTCTGGTCGAGCGCCGCACGGATGTCCTTCGCGAACGCCGCGTTCGGGAACGTCTTCAGTAGGCGCACGAGCAACCAATGGCCGTGCACGCTCGAGTGCCAATCGAAGCAGCCGTAGAAGATCGGCGTCAGCTCGCGCGGCGGCTTGACGTCGGCGTCGCTCTCGAGCGTGTGCGCGATCTTGTTCGGGAACTCCTTGTGGACGCAGCCGAGCGCGAGCTGCGCGAAACGCGAGGCCGCCGCTTCGTCGAACGACGTCGAGTCGTCGACGCGCGTGACGAGGCCGGCGTCGATGTACTGGCCGCCCCATTCTTGCAGGCACTCGATCGCGAGCACGTTGCCCTTCTCGCGGAGCGTCGCGCGCGCGTCGGCGGAGATCGCGACGCTGGCATAACTCGTCGCGTAACCCGGCAGCGTCGCCGCGAGCACGCCGTTCAAGAACACGCGCGCGCCTTCGTCGTGATGGACGCGCAGCAGCACCGGTCCGCTCGGCACGCGCTCGAGGTCGAAGCGGCGGCGCAGCCAGATCGCCTTGCCGTCCCACTTCGTGCCCACGCGCGCGCCGGGCGTGCCTTCGGTGCCGAAGCCGCCGAGGCTCTCGGTCCACGTCGAGTCGTCGAACTCCGCGCGCTCCCAGCCATCGGCGGGCTTCGTCGTCGTCGATCGCCAGCGCACCGCCGCGGTCTCCGCGCACGGCACGATCGTCGTGGTCGTCGGGAAGCGACCCTGCGCCGCGGCGCGGACGCGGTCGACTTCGACCTTCACGACGGAGCGGTCGTACGTGAGGAAGCCGTTGCACTCGACTTCGACGTCGGACGTCTGCGTGTAGATGCCGGCGCAAACGCCGTGCGTCTTGCGCGCCTCATGCAGGATGCGGAACGACTCGACGATGGCGTCCGTGAGCTCCTCGCGGCTCTTCGTGCCGCGATAGCCCCAATCGTCCTTCGCCCACGTGTGGCCCTCGACGCGCAGGCCGAAGCCGCCGAACTCGCCGACGACGCCGGCGCGACCGTGCGTGGCTTCGAACGCGTGCGGCTCGGGATAGATGTGGAGGTCGTGGACGTCGCTGTTCGCGCGATCGGTCCAGCCGCTCGCGCCGGTGACGATGCGCGACGGGTCGAGTTCCTTCGCGAGCTTCACGCGCGCGTCGGTGTCGTGCTGGCCCCAGCCTTCGTTGAAGACGACCCAATGCACGATCGACGGATGGTGATGCAGCGTGGCCATCATCGCGCGCAGTTCGCGCTCCCACTGCGCGGTCGCGTCGGGAGCGAGCGTCGCGTCGGGGTCGTTCGGGCCGATGTAGCCGGACATGCTCGGCATGTCCTGCCACACGAGCAGGCCGATGCGATCGCACCACGTGTAGTAACGCTCGCTCTCGACCTTCACGTGCTTGCGCAGGCAGTTCATGCCGAGCTGCTTCAGGAACAGCAGGTCGGAGCGCATCGCCTCGTCGGTCGGCGGCGTGTAGAGCCCGTCGGGCCAGAAGCCTTGATCGAGCGGGCCGAGTTGGAAGATCGGCTTGCCGTTCAGGCAGATCGTCGGGCGGCCCTGCTCGTCCTTGCCGAGCGCGATGGAGCGCATGCCGAAGTACGACGTGACGCGGTCGATCACCGAGTCGTCGGCGCGTCGCCATTCGACGGTGAGGTCGTAGAGGTACGGATCCTCGGGCCGCCACAGCCGCGGCGTGGGGACGTTGATCCGCATGCCCCCCGGCAGGTCGATCGGGTTGATGTGAGCCCACGGCTCGACCCCCGCGCCATGCACGATGAAGACCATCTTCGTGCCGTCGCGGTTCGCGCCGTCGGTCTGCACGTCCGCGTGGACGAGGCCGGCTTCGAGATCCGGCGTGAGCTTCAATCCGACGATGCGCCCCTTCGGCACGGGCTCGATCCACACCGTTTGCCAGATGCCGGTCGTCGGCGTGTACCAGATGCCGCCGGGCTGCTTGACCTGCTTGCCGCGCGGCTGCGAGCCGCCGTCGCTCGGGTCGAACACGCGCACGATCAGTTCTTGGGTCGCGCCGGGCACCAGCGCGTCCGTGACGTCGACGCTGAAGCGGTCGTACCCGCCGCGGTGCGTGAGCAGCGACTTGCCGTTGACGAGGACTTCGCATTCCCAGTCGACCGCGCCGAAGTGCAACAGCAGACGTTGCGCGTCGCCGCCGAACGCGCCCCACTCCTTCGGCACGTCGAACGTGCGCCGGTAGAACACGCGCTCGATCTGTCGACCGACGCCGGACAGTGCGGACTCGACGGGGAACGGCACGAGGATGCGGCCCGTGAGTTCCTTGCCGATCGGCGGGGCCTCACCGTCCGTCGCTTCGGCGAACTGCCACAGTCCGTTCAGGTTCAGCCAGCGCTCACGCTGCATCGTCGGGCGCGGGTACTCGGGCCACGGGTGCTCGGGCGACACGTCCTTCGCGAAGCGCGACAGGAGCGGCGCCGGCGCGGGCTTCCACTGCGGGTCACCGAGGACGAGAACGGTCGAGGCAAGCAGGGCCGTGAGCATGGAAGTACCTCAGGACAAAGGACATCAACC
>JAEUIB010000654.1 GCA_016795255.1 Planctomycetota bacterium | reverse complement strand
GTTCGATCTCGGCTCGATGCTCGACGAAACGATCGCGATGCTGGCGTCGCGCGCGGCCGAGAAGCGCCTCGAACTCCTGTGCGACGTCGCCGAGGACGTGCCGCAACGCGTGATCGGCGATCCGATCCGTCTGCGTCAGGTGTTGGCGAACCTGCTGTCGAACGCGATCAAGTTCACCGAACGCGGCGAAGTCGAAGTCACCGTCGCGCGGGATCGCGCCGCCGACGATCGGGTGTGGCTGCGGTTCGCGATCCGCGACACCGGCGTCGGCATCCCCGAGTCCGCGCGCGATCGCCTGTTCAAGTCGTTCAGCCAAGTCGACGCGTCGACGACGCGTCGCTTCGGGGGCAGCGGACTCGGACTCGCGATCTCGCAGCGCCTCGTCGAGGCGATGGGCGGAGACATCTCGGTCGACAGCGTGCCCGACGTCGGATCGACGTTCACGTTCTCGGTGCCGCTGCAGCTCGGGACGGCCGCGGAGCGCGCCGCGAAGCGCCAAGGCGGGATCCGCGGACGCGTGCTCGTCGTCGACGACCATGCCGGCAGTCGCCGGATCGTCGAGCGGCAGGTCGCCCGCTGGGGATTTCGCGCGACGACGACCGATCGGCCGAGCCAGGTCCGCTCGCTGGTCGAGGACGCGGCACACCACGGCGAACCGTTCGACGTCGTCCTCGTCGACTCGACGATGCCGGGCGTCGACGGCCTCGAGTTCGCCAAGTCGATCCGCACGTTCGACGTCGCACCGCGGCCGCGCGTCGTGCTGATGACGTCGGTCGGAGAACTCCACGGCGCGAGGCGCGAGCCGGCGCTCGACGGCGTCGTCCTCAAGCCGATCCGCGGTCATCAACTCCTCGATCTGCTGACCGCCTCGATCGACCGCGGCACGAAACCCGAGCGCCGACCTGCGGCCGCTCGCGTCGCCGCCCCACCTGGCGCGCCGGCGACACGCCCGCCCGCGGGCCTCCGCGTCCTCGTCGCCGAGGACAACAAGGTCAACCAGATGGTCGTGCTCCGCGTGCTGGCGAAGCTCGGCCTACGCGCGGACGCGGTCACGACCGGCGATGCGGCCGTCGTCGCGGTCGCGACCGCCACGTACGACCTCGTGCTGATGGACGGTCAGATGCCCGTGATGGACGGCTACGACGCGACGCGCGCGATCCGCGCGCAGGAGCGGCCGGGAACCCATCTACCGATCGTCGCGCTGACGGCGAACGCCCTCGACGGGGACCGGGAGAAGTGTCTCGCCGCGGGCATGGACGACTACCTCGCGAAACCGGTGCAGCCCGCGGCGCTGGTGCAGATGGTCGGCAAGTGGCTGCAGATCGTCGTCCCGACCGGCGTGTGACTGCGAGGGCGTCGAAGGGCGTCTCGCCCGCGCTTCGACTCACTCGCTGTTCGGAGCGTTCGGTCGGGTCGGTGCGTCGAGACCCAGCGCATCGACGTGGTTCCACCACGCGGGATCGCGCAGGCGTCGGAACGCGTTGGTGCCGCAATGCACCTCGCCGCCCATCGAGTGATATGCGTCCCACGCGTCGACGAACGCGACGTCCACGTCGCAGCCGGACAGCGCCTGGCGAATCGCCTCCTGGAACACGTCCTTGCCGTCGTGGCGCGG
>JAEUIB010000594.1 GCA_016795255.1 Planctomycetota bacterium | reverse complement strand
GCAGTCGGGCGAGCGAGAACGAGCAGGGCGAGGCGCGCCGACGAGGCGTATCGACGGAGAGATACGGCGAGGAGCCCCGGTCGCGCAGCGACCGATCTCGATGCACGAAGAACTGCTCGTTCGCAGCCGGCCGAGTGCCTGCCGACCTTTTTCAACGGGCTGTTAACACCGCCGCCCGACGTGGACTCCTGCGGGACGAAAGGAGGAAACCCACCATGGTTTCCAAGTCACTCGTCCTGTTGTCCACTCTCGCCCTCGCCGGTTCGATCCTGGTGCCGCTCGCCGCCGCGCGGCGCGGGGCTCCGACGATCTGCTTCCCGGTCCGCGTCGACGAGTCGTACCGCTTCGTCGTCGACTCCGGCGCCAGCGACGCCGACGGCACGCCGGCGCGGGATCTGCTCGCCGTGACGCTGGCGACGCTCGACAAGGAATCGAGCGCGCTCGCGCGCATGGAGACGCTGCGGCGCGCCTGCCTGCGCCTCGAGCACGCCGACGATCGCTCCGACCTGATGCGCACGTTGCTCGACACGCTGCAGCAACGCGTGCTCGACGCCGAGGCCGCGACCGACGCGCCGGACCGACGCGCGCGCGTCTGGTTCGACCTCGGATACGCGCACGCGATCCTGACCGACTTCGGCGCGGTGCCGGACTCCACGCGAGCGGATCACGCGACGCTGGTCGCGCGCACGACGCGCTACCTCGACAAGGCGCTGGCGTCGAATCCGACGGATGCGCAGATGCACGTCGGGGCCGCGTTCGCGCACGCGAAGCAGAGCGCCGCCCGCGACGTGCCGTACTTCGAACACCTGCTCGCGGCCTGGACGAGCTCCGATCGGCTCGCTCGACTGAACGTCGAGGACGCGCTGCGGCACTTCGATCCGGACCTGCTCGCGCAGGCGGCGGAGGACGTGACGCGCAACCTCGAGCAAGCGCTCGCGCGCGCGACGAAGGAGCTGGCTCGATCCAAGTGACGTCCCCCGTCGTCCACGATCCGATCCTGCTGGAGCGCGCGCGAGCCGGCGACCACGCCGCGTTCGACGCGCTGCTCCGGCGTTTCGCGCCGTGCGTCCACGGCGTGCTGCTCGGTCACGTCCCGGCCGCGGACGCCGACGACTTGATGCAAGACGTGTTCGTCGCGGCGTGGCGGGCGCTGCCGGACCTGAAGGACGACGCGGCGTTCTGCGGCTGGCTGCTGACGATCGCCCGCAATCGTGCGCGCCGGTTCCATGCGCGGCGTCGCGTCCACGAGCCGCTCCCCGCCGACGTCGCCGACGCGAGCCCCGCCGCGAGCGCCGGCGCGTCGATCGACGGGGACGAGATCCTGGCGCTGCTCCGGACGTTGCCCGAGGCGTATCGCGAGCCGCTGATGCTTCGGCTCGTCGAACGGATGAGCGGAGCGCAGATCGCGGCGGCGACCGGACTCACGCACGGTTCGGTCCGAGTGAACTTGTCGCGCGGCATGGAACTGCTGCGCGAACGCCTGCGGGAGCGAGGTTGGCCATGAAGGACGACTACCTGTTCGACCCGGACGCGACGCCGGATCCCGAGATCGTGCGCCTCGAGCGCGCGCTGGAGAAGTTCCGTCACGGCGCCGAGCGAACGCCGTCGTCGAGCCCGAGCCCGCCGCCGCGCCGGCACCCGCTGCGCTGGCTGTCGTCGGTCGCCGTGGCGGCCGCGGTCGTCGTCGCCGCGTTCCTTTGGCTCGACCACGGATCGTCGACGATCGACAGCCCGTACCGGCTCGACACCGCGTCGGTCGGCACGCGCGTGTGGACGAAGGACGGCCGCGAGCGCGAAGTGCGCGAAGGCGTGCTCGCGGGCGATCGCATCGAGATCGACGAGAACGCGCGCGCGCGTCTGTCGATCGGCTCGATCGGTTCGGTGGTCCTCGAAGCGAACTCGAGCGTCCGCGTCGAGGATCGCGGGACGTCGGCTCTCGACTCCTCGCCCGCGTTCGGGCTCTTCCTCGAGCGCGGCACCGTCGCCGCGTCGATCTTCGCGGCGCCACGCGTGTTCCAGGTCGGGACGCCGGCCGGGATCGCCGTCGACCTCGGCTGCATCTACAAGACGACCGTGACCGACGACGGGCGCACGTGGTTGTCGGTCGTCAGCGGTTTCGTGTCGTTCGAGACGAAGCAGCGCCACGTGCTGGTGCCGGCGGGCGCCGAGTGCGAAGCGCTGCCCGGCACGGGCCCACTGACGCCGACGTGGCAGGACGCGCCGCACGACTACAAGGACGCCATCCGTCGCATCGACCTCGAGAGTCCGGTGCCGGAGGACGCACTCGCCGCGCTGCATGCGCAGACCGACCGGCACGCGACGCTGACGCTGTGGCACCTGCTGACGCACGCGGAGCGCACGGTCCGCAAGACCGCGCTGGACGTGCTGGTCAGCGCCGGACACGTGCCGGACTCGATCGGACTCGATCGACTGATGGACGGCGACGCGGACGCGCTGCTCGCGCTGCGCGAATCGTTCGACTGGGGTCCGTGATCCGAGGGCGGTCGATCGGCCGGCGGGGAGGAGCTTGTTCCACCGAGCGCTGGCGCGGAGCGGCGGACGCGGGTTACCGTGCCTGCCCTCTCTCCCTCGGCTCGCTGGCCCCGTTTCGCCCGCTTGCCCCTCTGCCGCACCCAGGAGATCGCATGGCTCGTCTCTTCGCAGCTTCGTTGTCCCTCGCGCTGCTTCCCGGCCTCGCGTCGGCGCAGGTCGCCACCGGCGACATCGCCGTGACCGGGCTCTCGGATCAGCAGTTCTCGATCCTCGATCCGGTCTCGGGGAACTCGATCCCGTATCCGCTGGCGAACCTGATCGGTCCCGGAGTCTCCGACTGGACCCAGTGCATCCGCTGGGATCCGGACCACCCGAACGACTTCTACGTCGGCGGCAACGGCTTCATCGGGCGACTGACGATCACCGGCGTCGGCACGTCGAACTACCAACTGATCACGAACCAGGTCGGCATCGTCACCGAGGTGTCGATCGACGTCGACGGATCGCTCGTCTGCATCGACTCGACCGCCGACCAGGTCATCCGCGTCGATCCGAACAACGGCGCGATCACGCCGATCACGTCCGGCGCGCAGCCGTGGGGTACCGAAGCGAACTGCGGCGTGCTCAACCCGACGAACGGCGACATCTGGGTCGGCTCGAACAAGTCGCTCTACCGCATCGTCGGCGGCGTCGGCACGCCGGTCCTCTACAGCTCGGGCTGGAGCAGCGGCGGCTCCGCGTACTGCTCGGGAGTCGCGGTCGACGGCCTGACCGGTGAGGTCTACATCAGCGTGCTGACGGCGGAACTCGTCGCGCGCGTCGAGCCGAACGGCTCACTGACGAACCTCGCGCCGCCGCACAGCGTCAAGCAGCCGAACGGTCTCGCGTTCGACCAGAACGGCGACCTCGTGGTCTGCGGCGGCTGGAACCTGCTGAACACCGTCGACCGCGTGCCGCGCACCGGCGGCAATCCGACGCCGCTCGGTCAGATCTCGGGTCAGTTCTTCCTCGCGTCCGGGATCACGGTCGTGCTCGACACGTGCCCGGGCGACGCCGACTCGTACGGCCAGGGTTGCGCGGGAACCGGCGGCTTCACGCCGTCGCTGACGTTCACCGGTTGCGCCGCGCCCGGCGAAGCGGTGTCGATCGACATCGCGGGCGGACTCGGCGGCGCGCCGTCGGTGCTGTTCTTCGGCATCGGGCAGGCCGCGATCCCGATGGGCGCCGGATGCACGCTGAACGTGTTCCCGCTGCTCGCGCCGACGATCTCGTTCCCGTTGTTCGGTTCCGGCGCGGGCGACGGCACGATGACGCTGCCCGGCATCATGCCGGCGGGCACGAGCGGACTGAGCTTCACGATGCAGTTGTTCGTCGCCGATGGAACGAGCCCGATCGGCGCGTCGTCGACGAACGGCGTGAAGGTCACGATCGGCTGATCGCGACGATCGATCCGCGACGCCGGCGCGCGAGGCTGCTCTCGCGCGCCGGCGTCGTTCTCGGCATGGTTCCCCGGCACGAAGGAGCGCGAAGCCTGCCATGACGCGTCGACGATCGAGCCTGCTCCGCGATCCCGTCCACGGCGACGTCGCGCTGACCCCCGAAGAGCTGTCGATCCTCGACACGCGCGAGGTGCAACGCCTGCGCGGAGTGCGGCAACTCGGGACCGCGTACCTCGTCTATCCGGGCGCCATGCATTCGAGGTTCGAGCACTCGATCGGCTCGTGCCACATGGCGTCGGTGATGATCGAGGCGATCGAGCGCAACCGCTCCTACGCGCCGACGGAGTGCCTCGGCGTCACACCGGAGGAAGAGCGCCTCGTGCGGATCGCGGCGCTGCTGCACGACGTCACGCACATCCCGTTCGGCCACAACATCGAGGACCAGACCGGGCTGTTCCAACGTCACGATGCGCCGGCACGCATCGAGCGCGCACTGACGTCGGGCGAACTCGGCCGACGGCTCGCCGAGGCGCGCATCACCGACGAGATCCTCGGCATCCTCGGCGCCGGCCCGCTCGCGGCGAAGGTCCCGAAGTACTGGCAGCAGATCGTCAGCGACACGATCTGCTCCGACATCTTCGACTACCTGAAGCGCGACGCGTACTTCACCGGGCTGCAGCTCGCGTACGACCCGCGGCTCGTGCACGGCTTCAAGATCGATCGCGCGAGCGGCAATCTCTACATCGACGTCGCGAAGCGCGGCCTCGTGCGCGAGGACGTGTTGTCCGAGATCGTACGGATGCTCGAAGCCCGCTACTACTTCTCGGAGCGCGTCTACTACCACCACGCGAAGATCGCGGCCGGCGCGCTGATCGCGAAGTCGGTCGAGTACGCGATCGTCAGCGGCGCGGCGCGCGAGCAGGATTTCCACGGCCTGACGGACGACGGCATGATCGCGTTCCTCGAGGGCCTGCCGTACGTCAACGACACCGGAGCGAGCCGCACCCGACGCATGCTCGAGCGCTTCCGGTCGCGGCGCCTGTTGAAGCGCTGCGGCGTGTATCCGCGCTACGCGAACCGCGAGATGCAAGAGTCGCTGGTCGCGCGCTTCTTCACGCCGGGTCGCCACGCCGAACGGGCCGAAACCGAGCGCAGGATCGAGCACGCCGCCGCCGCGGAGCTCGGCCGCGACGTCGACGTGATGCTGTACTGCCCGGCGCGCGCGATGCAGTTGAAGGAAGCGCGGATCCACGTGCGCTTCCCCGGCGAGGCGACGGTGCGCCCGCTGAACGACTTCGCCGACCGCATCCCGCGCCTGAAAGACCTCGAAGAGAGCTACCGCAACCTGTGGAAGTTCTACGTGCTTACGTCGGAACACGACGCGAGCGCGATCCACGTGTTGCAGCGCATCCTCGAGCGGGAACTTCCGGGCGCCGTCA
>JAEUIB010000590.1 GCA_016795255.1 Planctomycetota bacterium | reverse complement strand
GCCGCGCGCGCGGCCTCCGCGACGGGCATGCGTTGCGTCCACAGTGCTTCGTAGAACGCGTCGATCCATGCGCAGGCCGCTTGGTCGTCGAGGTCCCACAGCGTCGACACGACCGCGGCGGCGCCGGCGAGGTGGAACGCTCGCTGCAGGCTCGCGACCGATTCGCCGCCGAGGGTGCTTCCTCGCGCGCTGCCGCACGCCGAGAGCACGACGAGTTCGCATTCCGCGAGCGGCAGCCATGCCGCCTCGGCCGCGGTGAGCAGGCCTTGCGCCGGGTGTTGCGGCGACGGGTCGTTCGCTCCCGCGAACACGAGCCCCGTCAGCAGCCCCGGCAACAGGTCGACCGCCGCATTCGGTTCGTCGCGCGCTTTGACCGTGGCGTCGGCGATCGACTGCTCCCACATCGCGGCGAGGCCCGACGGTCGCGCGAACGCGTGCGTCGCGAAGTGGACGACGCGCGCTCCGGCGACCTGCGTGCGTACGGCGTGCTTCGTCGCTTCGGCGCCGACCAACGATCGGATCGTCGTCGCCGCGCCCGCGGCTGCCGCTCCTCGCGTCCGAACGAGTTCGATCTCGCGCGCCGTGCCCGGCAACGGCGCGAACGCCGCGGGCCGCCCCGCGCGCACCGACGATGCATCGGTCGTCCCCGCGTACGCGACGTCGCCGACGAGCAGCACGTGCTCGGCGGCGATCGGCCTCGACTCGACCGATTCCGCTAGGCGACTCGCGCTCGGCACGAGCGTGACCGTCGCCTGCTCGACCAAGAACCGGCCGGGCGACACCGTCAGCGCGTCCCACGGGACGTCGCCCAAGAAGTCGTCGGGCACGACGTACAGCCGCGTCGCGGACGCCAAATACGGCCGCAGCGGTCCGAGCAACGTCGACTCGAGTTCCCGCCACGCCTCGTCGTGCGGGTCCGACTCGGACTCCAGCGCGATCGACGCGAGCACGGCATCGAGCCGCGCACGCAATGCGGCCGCCGAGCCGAGCTCGACCCGGCGCGGCGACACCGCCCCGTGCCCGAGCACGAACGCGGTCACGACCGGGTCGACGTGGCGACCACGCTTCGCCGCGCCGCCCGGACGTCGCGGCTCGTAGTCCGCGCGGATCACGAAATCGACGAGCACGGACCCCGGTCGCAGCGCCGCGCCGATCTCGCGCAGCAGCTCGGTCCCGGTGCCGGGACGCGCGGGAATCGCGCGCGCGCTCTCGGCGACGACGACGGCCTCGATCGCTCGTGCCAATCGCCGATCCCGCGACCACACGTCGACGGACTCGTCCTGGAACACCGCGTCCGCGAGTTCGCCGTGCAGATCGAGCATCGGCGCGACGTCCGCCGTCGAACCCCGCGCCGTGCCGCGCGACGCGAAGAACGCGAGGTCCTTCCACCGCAGCACGGCTTCGTACGCCTCCGCGTCGTGACCCGGCTCGAGCCCACACCACGTCAGGTACGCCGCGAGATGCCAACGCAAGCGCCGCAATTGCGCGAGCCGATGGCCTTCCGAGCCCTGACGCGACACGACGTCGAGCGCCGCCATCGCGAGTTCGAAACCTCGCTTGCCGGATACCCGCGCGTCGGCGATGCGCCCGAGGTCGACGTCGAGCATCGCGAGGTTCTGCGATCCGGCCGCGTACTGCAGATCGATGCGGTCGGGCGTCGCTTCCGAGATCTCGAGGTTCCGCTGATGCAGCGCCCTCGCGGCGTCGAGGTTGCCGAGCGCGTGCTCGGCCAGCGCGAGATCGTTCATCGTCGCGAGCGTCGACGGATGCGCGTCGCCGAGCTCGCGCAGATCGATCGCGAGCGCCCGCGCGTACAGATCGCGCGCTTCCGGCGTGCGTCCCTGATCGCGCAACAGCCCGGCGAGTTGCACGAGAGCCGCGGCGACGTGGGCGTGGTCGGGTCCGAGTGCGGCTTCGCGCTCGGCCAGCGCGAGCTGCACGTGCTGCTCCGCGCCCCGCAGGTCGCCGAGATCGCGGTCGATCTCCGCGGCGATCAGATGATCGGACGCGACCTCGGGATGACCGGGCCCGAACGCCGCCAGGTGGATCGCGAGCGCGCGCTCGATCAGCGGCTTGCCGCCGGCCGCGGAGCCGTTGCGCCGCAGCAATCCGGCGAGCGTCGCGAGATCCGACGCCAACTCGGGATGCTCCGGTCCGAGCACCTTCTCGCGAATGGTCACGCAGCGCTGGAACCAGATCCGCGCGCGCTCCGAATCGCCGAGCACCTCCGCGATCAGCGCCCGATCGCGCAACGCACCGGCGGCCTGCGTGCTGTCCTCACCGAGGACGCGCTCGAACAGCGTGTACGCGCGCTCCGCCAGCACTTCGGCCTCGCGATACTCGCCGAGCTGGTACAGCACCCCGGCGAGCTCGCGCGCCGTCACGGCGACCGCCAGCGGTTGGTCCTGCGCTCTGCGCTCGGTCGACTCGAGGGCTCGCTCGAGCAACGGCCGCGCGGCAGCGGGATCCCCGGCGCCGTACAGCGTCGACGCGAGGTTGTGCAGCGCGTCGATCGTCCGCGTGTCGTCCTCGCCGAGCACCCGCGTTCGCACGTCCAGGATGCGCCGGAACGTCGCTTCGGCGACTCCGTACGCGCCCGACTTCGCATCGACCTGCCCCAGCAACTCGAGTGCGCCGAGCGTGTCGAGATGATCGGCCCCGACACTGGCGGAGAGCAGGTCGACGGCGAGCTGCAGCCGCTCGCGCGCTTGCGCAAGACGTCCATCGATCAGGTCCACGTGCGCCCAGCGCTGCAGCGTCGGCGCGATCCGCGCGTCGTCCGCTCCGAACTCCGCGACGGCGCGACGATGCGCGTCCTCGAAGTTCGCGCGCGCATCGTCGAGTCGCCCTGCGACGGACTGCACGGACGCGAGCTGCTCGATCGCGAGGCGCACCTCCGCCGACGGATCGCCGGCGACGTCGCGCGCGAGCTGCACGACGTCGTGCGCGAATCGCACCGCGGCATCAGCGTCCCCGGCTTGCAGCAACACCTGAGCCGACCGCCGCAGCGTCGCGAAGCGAGCCGCGTCGACGAGCTCGGGCGCCGCGCGCGCTTCACGCATCAGGTCGGACGATTCGTCGATCACGCGCCGCGCGACCTCGTCGGCCGCGATCGCCTCGGCCGAACCCGGCCGGATGCGCACCGTGAACTCGCCCGAGCCACCGTGCAGCGCGACGACGTCGATCCATCGCGCCCGCGCCGCGAGCTCCGCGTCGAGCGCGACCGCGGGATGGACTCCGTACCAACCGTCGTCGTCCTGAGCGAGGCTCGCTCCGGACGCGTCGCGAACGATGAGCGCCGCGTCGAACCATGCCGCGCGCGCCTCGACGATCGCCGGCGCCGACCCCTCGGCGGGCAGCGCGAACCGCACCGCGCGCGGCGCGACGTCGCCCGTCGAACCGGACACGAAGTCGTCGACCTGGCGCGCTGCGACGTCGACCACGCCGACGCTCCACGCGTCGACGACGAGTGGACGCGGCTCGTCGGCACCGACCGCTCCTTGCGGCGACGCGATGCAGAGCCATGCGACGAGCGCCACCGCGACCATGAACGCCTCCGAGCGACGGAAGCCGAGGAGTGTACGGGAAGCGCCGTTCGTCCACCGCCCTCGCTACCGTGCCCCGCATGCGAACTCCTTCACGACTCCGACGCCGCTGGTCCGCAGGCCTCGTCGCGATCGGCCTGGTCGCCTGCGCAGCGGAACCCACCGTCGACGCGCGACGCGCCGCTCCGATCACGACCACGCCGTGGATCCACGGAGTCGCCGACGGCGCGACGCCGACCGACCCGCCGATCGAGGTGCGCTCGTTCGGACCGGACACGTTCGTCCTGCGTCAGAGCAAGAGCGTCCACTTCGAGGCGCCGTTCCTGTTCCTGCTGTGCGGCGGCTCGCGCGCGCTGCTGCTCGACACCGGCGCGACGCGCGATGCGGCGAAGTTCCCGCTGCGCGCGACCGTCGACCGCTTGCTCGAAGAGCGACGCGTCGCACGCGGCGACGACGCCGCCCCGCCGCTGATCGTCGCGCATACGCACGCGCACGGCGATCACGTCGCCGGCGATCGCCAATTCCAGGATCGCCCGAACACGACGATCGTCGGCCGTCGCGCGCCCGAGGTCGCGGCGTTCTTCGAGTTCGTCGAGTGGCCGCGGGACATCGTCACGTTCGACCTCGGCGAGCGCGAGCTGACCCTGCTCGGCATCCCCGGTCACGAGGACGCGAGCATCGCACTCTTCGACGAGCGCACCGGCTGGCTGTTGACCGGCGACACCGTGTATCCGGGTCGGCTCTACGTCCGCGATTGGCCGGCGTTCAAGGCCAGCATCCATCGCCTGGCGCGCTTCGCGCGCACGCACGACGTGAGTTGGGTCGTCGGCACGCACGTCGAGATGTCGACGACGCCCGGCGTCGACTTCCCGATGGGCGCGACGTACCAGCCGAACGAGCATCCGCTGGAGCTCGCGCCGGCCGTACTCGACGAACTCGAGGCCGCGCTCGACGACGCCGGCGACACGCCGACGCGCATCGTGCGCGCGTCGTTCATCGTCGAGCCGATCAACCGCTGACGACGACGACTTCGCCGGGCACGAGCTTCAGCGGCAAGTCCTCGGTCGTCCCATCCGCGTAGGTGAGTCGCACGGTCGTCGCGCCTTCGGCGACGGCGAACACCGCGGAGCGACC
This sequence comes from Planctomycetota bacterium, assembly GCA_016795255.1. Taxonomy (GTDB): domain Bacteria; phylum Planctomycetota; class B15-G4; order B15-G4; family JADJEK01; genus JADJEK01. The sequence continues at coordinate 1,619 of JAEUIB010000590.1, read as the reverse complement.
TTCCTGCAGGGGTTGCGAGTCGCTCCACGACGCGCCCGATCCGCGGACCTCGCCGAGCGGCAGCGCCTCGCCGGCGGCGTTCAACACGCGCATCCAGCGTGCGCGGATGCGATGTCCAGCGAGCTCCGCGCGCAGATGGCAGCGCCGGCTGACGACGATCGTGAACTCGTCGTTCCGGTCGCCGACGGTGCCGACGACCGCGCTGGTGCGGATCAGCGCGTCACCGTCGACCGCGAGCTGCAGCGGTCCACGTTGCACGTGATCGAGCGTGAATCGTCCGTCGGCGTCGGTGCTCACCGGCTTCGATGCCGCGTGTTCCTCGCTGCCGTACGCGTAGACCTGGATGCTGCGCGTCGTGACCTGCACGAACACCGACGCCTTGACCAGCGGCGTGCCGTCCGGAGCGACGACGCGACCGCGGACACCGTCGACGAACGCGTCCGGGGGCAGCGCGATCGTGACGTCCTTCGAGCCCGCGGCGATCGGCGCCGTGTGGATCCGCAGCCGCGTGACCGGGTCGAACGCCTGCAGCACGTAGGTTCGATCCATCAGTCCGCGGACGACGAATCCGCCGTCGGCGCCGCTCGCGACCGCGTCGTGCGTGTCGCCCGCGACTTCCTCGGCGAACGCGGGTTCCTGATCCCATTGGCCGAACGGCGTGCCGTCGACGATCGAGATGCCGACCCCCTTCGCCGGCTTCCCGGCTTCGTCGAGCACGCGCCCTTCGATCGTCCGCGTCGCGCCGTCGAGCACCACGGTGACGAACGGCGGCAGGCGTCGTGGCTCGAGCGCGAGGCGCTTCGGCAGCAGTCCGGTCTTCGCGACCCACAGTTCGACCTCGAGGCGATCGAGTTGGGACTCGACCGCCTGCGCATCGATGCGGAAGCGGCCGTCGACGCCGGACGTCGCTTCCTCGCCGAGGAACGCGATCCGCGCGCCTTCGATCGGGATCGAGAAGCGGTCGACGACTTGCCCGGCGAGCGAGCCGGGCTGCGACTCGAGCCGAGGCAGCACGAAGCGCAGATCGAGCGGACCGCGGTCGGGGACCGGCTGCGTCGTCGAGGCGTGGCCGGTCGCGCTCGCGACGATCTTGATGCCGGGCGACAGAGGCACCGCAGCGCGCGCGAATCGACCGGACACGTCCGAACGCGTCTCGAACGAGCGCCCGACGGAACCGTCGAGCGGCACGGGAATCGCCGCCGCGACGCGGCGCGTGAACTCGAAGTCGATCGTCGCATTCGCGATCGGCGCGCCGTTGTCGTCGACGACGAGTCCGGACATCGCGACGGCGTCGGCGATCACGACGATGGCTTCTCCCGAGAACGGACCGTCGACGGCCGGTGCGTACAGCGTCACGAAGCGTTCATCGTCCACGGCGACCGATCCGAGCGGGATCGTCAGTCCCAACTCGAAGCGGCCCGCGGAGTCGCTGGTCGCCGTCGGCGTCGCCGCGTTCTTGCTCGTCGTCGGCGTGAACTTCACGCGGACGCCGGGGCGCGCCGAGCCCGCGGCGTCGAGCACACGACCGCGCAGGCGGGCATGCTCGGGTTCGGCGATCGGGCTCGACACGACGTCGGCGGCCGAGACGCTCGTGCGCGCGACGCCGGAGGGCGCCGTCG
>JAEUIB010000541.1 GCA_016795255.1 Planctomycetota bacterium | reverse complement strand
TCGAGGACGCTCCGTCCGTCGACGGCGACGGCCACAACTTCGCGGTCGCGTACGAGACGCAAGCCGTCGCCGGCGCGGCGTCCGACGTCTTCGTGCAGCGCGTGAGCGTGGTGCCGGGTGGACAGTACGCGCCGGTGGGTTCGGTGTTCGCGATCGGCTTGATCTCGCCGGACGATCTGAAGCAACCGAGCGTCGCGTGGATGGGCGGCTCGGTCGTCGGTGCGTATCGACAGCAGGTCGGTACGCACTTCGAGAGCCGGCTGTTCGCGTACGACCCGTTCGCGCTGCAGACGTTCGAGTCCACCGCCGCGAATCCGATCGCGCAGGTCGGCGTCCACGACGAGTCGGTGCGCGTCTCATGGGGGGCCGACGACTACGCCGTGGCCACGGTCGAGCGCGAAGCGGTCGCCGGCACCGGCAGTGTGCTCGCGTATCGCCATTTCTCGGTCGACGGCATCCAGCAGAGCCTCGGCAACAACTGCGGTGGACGCGCGTACGCGATGGGAGCGAAAGTCGGCAACCCGAACTTCCGCCTGCAACTCACGGCCGCGGATCCGCTCGCGCCGACGTACCTGATCCTGTCGGCGAGCGCCGTCAACGTGCCCTGCGGCGCATGCACGTTGGTCGCGAACCCGAGTCAGGGCTTGCTGCTCGCGCTCGGCAACACCGACGTGAACGGCGAGTTCGCGTGGGTGACGGGGATCCCGAACAACCCGGCCTACGTCGGTCTGCCGTTCATCACGCAGTGGTTCACGATCGACAACGTTTCGCCCGGTTGTCCGTCGCTCGGTGTGAACTTCTCGAGCACGCTGAAGACGACGCTTCAGTGACGTCGTCGCGTTGAAGTCGAAGCGAGCGGGGACGGACCGAGAGGTTCGTCCCCGTTTTCGTGCCTACTCGCGGAATGCGCGCGTCGCGTCGAGCCAGCGCTGCCACGCGTTCGCATCGAGCGAAAGGCTGACGCGATACGTCTCTTTCAGCGCGCGGTAGGCCTCGTACGCGGCGACGCCCTTCTGTTCGCGGATCGCGGCGATCAGAGCCTCGATCGCTTCGTTGCGTCCGGTCTCCGCGAGCGAACGCGCGAGCACCGCGAGGACGTGCGCTTCTTTCTCGCGCTGGAACGCGTCGATCAACGGCTTGATGCCGTCGACGTGACCCGAGACGCCGAGCGTCGCGGCGCCGAGTCGACGTTCGTGGTCGTTGCCGTCGACGACCATCTCGACGAGCTTCAGCACGGGCGTCGTGCGCAATCGCTGCAGTTCTTCCGGCGTCGCGAGACGTAGCACCGGATTCTTCGTGCGACTGCGCAGGGAGTCGACGTCGAGCGTCGCTTCCGGCTCCGTGAACGCGAATCGCTCGCCGACCGCCTGGCGACCGAGCGTGCCGGACAGCACGCGGACGCCGACGAACAATGCGCACAGCGCGAGGATGGGGAAAAGGAATCGACCCATGCGAACCGCCGGATACGCGGGTTAGGGGCGGACGAGACCGCCGCGACTGTAACAGGCCGCTCTCGACCACGCTCGTTCCGGGCACGCCTTCGACGTGCGATCGTCGGGGTGGGTTCGCGTCGCTTCGACGACTTCGCGCGAAATCCGTCCGTCGCAAGGCGGCCGGTACGCGAGCTCCGCGTCGGGACGGTTCGATTTGCCCCGCCTCGGAATCGGGATTAGTCCTTGGGTGCCCTCCGAGGAGGGGCGATCCAGGGTGAGGGAGCCGAGGACGATGCGAATCTCGCTGTTTGCCTGCGCGCTGGTCGCGACGGGCGTGAGCACCTTTTGTCCGTCGTCGAGCGCCGAGATCCTGTGGCTCGTCGCCGACGGCAACTTCCTCGTGAAGGTCGACTCGCTGACGCCGGGCACGCTGCTGCAGGTGAAGTCCATCACCGGGCTTCCTCCGGGCGTCGACGTGGTCGGCGTCGATTTCCGCCCCGGCACGGGCAGCATGTACGGAGTCGCCATCGACCCCGCGCTCGGCGGCGCGGCGACGTACGTGCGCATCGACCCGCGGACCGGGGCGGCATCGCTGTCCGGCGCCGGCGCGTTCAATCCCGCGACGACCGGCGCGGGTTTCGGCATCGACTTCAATCCGGTCGCCGACCTGCTGCGCGTCGTCGACGACACCGATCTGAACCAGCGCGTCGATCCGGCGACCGGCGCGTTGTTCGTGAACGACACCGCGCTCGACCTCGCGACGGTCGACGAGCAGGTCGTGGCCGTCGCGTACGACCGCAGCGTCGGGAACGCGCTCGCGACGACGCTGTACGGCATCGATCGCGTCGGTTCGCAGCTCGTGACCATCGGCGGCATCGACGGCTCTCCGTCGCCGAACGACGGCGTGCTGACGGCGATCGGTGTGCTCGGCGTCACGGTCGGCGACGAAGCGGCGGGCTTCGACATCTCGTCGCAGGACGGGGATGCGTTCGTGTCGCTCGTCGACTCGAGCACGGGCGTGACGAATCTCTACTCGCTCGATCTCGGCACCGGGACCGCGACGTCGATCGGCTCCGTCGGCAACGGGGCGGCGCGCTACGCCGGCCTCGCGATCGCGCCGCAAGGGCGGCTCGCGTTCGGCGCCGAAGCGGGCAAGGGCGAAGGCCCGACCGTGAAAGTGCATGACGCCCAGAGCGGTTTGCCCGAGTTCCAATTCTCCGCGTTCGACGCGACGTTCAACGGTGGCGTCCGCGTCGCGCTCGGCGACGTGACCGGGGACGGAGTCGCCGATGCGATCGTCGGCTCGGGAGCGAAGGGCGGTCCGCGCGTCCGCGTGTTCGACGGCGTGACGGGCACGGCGCTCGGAGCGCCGCTCGGCGACTTCCAAGCGTTCCAAGCTCCGTTCAAAGGCGGCGTGTTCGTCGCCGCCGGGGACGTCAACGGTGACGGCCGCGCCGACATCATCGTCGGACCCGACAAAGGCAAGGGCGCCGACGCGCACGTGAAGGTGTTCTCGGGACTCGACGGCTCGACGCTGCAGTCGTTCCTCGTGTTCACTCCGAAGTTCGCGAACGGCGTGCGCGTGGCGTCCGCGGACTTCAACGCCGATGGTCTCGCCGACATCGTCGCCGCGCCCGGGAAGGGCGCGCCGGAGGTGTTCGTGCTCGATGGCGCGAACGCCGGCATTCCGCTCCCGACGGCGATCGGGACGTTCCTCGCGTTCTCGCCGAAGACGAAGGGCGGCGTGCGCGTCGCGGCCGGTGACGTCACGGGTGACGGTGTGCCCGACGTCGTCGCGAGCTCGGGGCGCCGCGTTCACACCATCGACGGCGCGACGGGATCGCAGGTGCTCGGCCCGGCCGGGGACTTCCTGTCGACGCTGAAGGGCAGCGTGCACGTCGCGGCCGGCGACGTGGACGGCGACGGGATCTGCGAGATCCTGATCGGCGCAGGGAGCGGCAAAGGCAACGGCCCGAAGATCCAGATCGTCGAGAGCGTGCTCGCCGCGCCGGTCAGCGTCGGCGCATTGCCGCTCGTGCCGTTCGCGTCGAACTTCAAGGGCGGAGTGACGATCGCGTTCGCGGCGCCCTGACGCCCACTCGCGCTCGCGCGCGAGGACAAATCGCAAGCGCGGGGCCGGCCGTGAGCGCCGGCTCCGCGCGATGCGTTCGACGCGTCACAGACTCGAATCGACGAGCACGAACGAACTCGGCGGGCCCGCGATCGCGTCGGACCCCGCGACGAAGTACGGCTGCAGGATCGACGCGAAGCCGAGCAAGCTCGGCAGCACGAGGTTCGGAGCCGGCGCCGAGAACGACAACACTCCATCCGGAGCCGGCAACGAACCCAGCGCGAACACGGCTTGGATCGGCAGCGCGACTTGCAGGTACCCGACGGTGTTCGGGATCTCGATCGATCCGACGCCGGTGCCGATGAACAGCAGCGCGGCGTCGCCGGGCTCCCCGTCGATGACTACGGACGCCGACGCGCCCTCGCGCACGGGCGACGACACGAGGAAGTGCCGCGCCGCACCCGGGATCGTCACCAGCGCGTTCGCGGGATCGAGCACTCCCGCACCGAGACCGACCGCGGTGAACGTCGTGTCGAGGCATCGAATCGGCGCGACCGGCGCGACGATCGCGAGCCCGTTCCCGTTCGGGGTCGCGCCGGTGAACGAACTCCCGGCGCCGAACGCGAACGCGGTCTCGATGAGTCCGCCAGGTCCGCCTGGAGCCGCCGGGAACGAACCCGATGCATTCCCACCCTTGCCGCCCGTGAACGTGCAGTCGTGCAGTGCGACCTGCGACGCGAACACGCGGATGCCGGGTCCGCCGCTCGATGCGGGATTGGACCCGGGCGGTGCGCCGGAGACCGCGTTCACGCCCACGCCGCCGCGACCCGTCGAACGGACGACGGAAACCGCCGCGCTGTGTTCGACCAGGATTCCCGCGGAGCCGGGAACGGCGAGGCCCAATCCTCCGACGCCGATCGAGCCCTCTCCGATGCAGTCTTCGATCAGCACCGCACCGAAGCACTTCGTCACGACGATGCCGGGTGCAAGCGCTCCGACGATCGGAGTGTGGACCGGTGTCGTCGCGCCGCGCAACGTCGCGGTCTGACCCGCGGGCACGCCGTCGATGACGATGCGCGTGTTGAGCTGGAACGTCGACGTGGGCGGGTCCGCGGTGATCGTGATGCCCTTGCCGACGACGAGGACCGTCGGCTGACCGGATCCGAGGTAACTGCCGGGGCGCACCAACAGGATGTCGCCGGCGACCGATGCGTCGATCGCGAGCTGCAGGTTCGTGAAGTCGCCGCCACCCGCAGCGTCGACGCGGATCACGCCGGCGGAGGCGGTTCCGAGGACGAGGACACTCGCGAGCAGGGCTTGGGCTCGCGCAACGACGATGTGCATCGCGGAAGGCTCCGGAGAGGCTCGACGCAGGGGAGGAGCCGCCCACGGTGATCGAGGGCCGCCGCGGCGTCAACGATCCGGATGCGCACGCTGCCGCAATTCGACGAGCGTGGCCCCGGCCACGGCGAACGCGAGCAGGAACGGGACGAACACGAACGGCAACGCGAGCCCGAGCCACGTCGGCAAGCCGGCGCGCACGAACGTGAATCGTTCGCCGGCGGGGAAACTCTTGCGAGCGATCACCATGTCGCACAGCGTCACGGCGAGCAGCCACAGCGTGCCGACGAACGCGAACGGCGCGAGCACCGCCGAGAACGACGACACGACGAACACGAAGCCGAGCACGGCGGTGAACAACGCGAGCACGGCGGCTTGGAGGATCGGCAGGATCCAGAAGCGCACGACGTACGACAGCGACAGCTTGCGTCGATCCTTCTGGCCGACGACGAGCGACTCGACACCTTCGGACAGGAGCTCGAGGAACGGCGCCGCGACGATCGGATAGACGACCCAGGTGGACAATGCGGCGAGCGCGAGCCCGAACAGCACGCCGAACCACTGGATCGCGACGGCTGCGACGCTGCGCAGCCAATCGAACCCGGGCCACCAAGGTCCTTCGAACGCGGGCTCCAGCAGGTCGCGGTTCGCGAGGACGAGCCACACCAACGCGACGAACACGACCGCGTTCAACACGAGGGGGACGACCGCGAGCGCCAGCAGTCCCGGTGAAGTCAGCACGAGCCGCGTCCCGCGCAGCGCGATGCCGACGCCGGCGAAGAACTCCCCGATCGTGCCGCGGCGCGCGGGCACGAGCAGGTCGTCGCGATCGACCGCCGAGCCGCAACGCAGGCACGGCGTGGACGGAGCTGGATTGCCACAGACGGGGCAACGTGAGATCGGCATGGGACTCCGCGGCGGGCGCGACGAGCCTATCCGCGAACCGCGGCCTGCCTCCGCGTCACCTCGTGATGTCCTCGTGTGACCACCCGACCAGGCTCAGCTCTCTGCCGCCGCCCTTCGTGCGGATGAGTCCGACACCCTCCGCGTACCACTTCCGTTCCGCCCCCTGGCCGAGAGGGCCCGTCTCCTTCACCTGGATGACGTTCAGGAACACGCCCGCTTCGACCTTGACCTTCTTCACGATCTTCTCGAAGAGCACCGTTTCGTCGACGAGCGCCTTGTCTTCCTCGTTCGGGAACTGGTCCACGGGCTTGATCGTGTCGCCGAGTTCGGGGATGGCGGGCATCGCCAGCACCGGAGCCCCCGCCCAGCCGGAGGCGACGGGGTCATTCGGGAACTGGCCGCCGAAGAACCATGACCCCTCGTTGCTGACGAACGCTCCGCCGTCGTATCTCGCGACGAGTCTGCCGAACTGGTACACGCTCCCGTCGTCGGCCTCGGCGAAGTAGTCCGTCGAGATCCTGTTCAGCTTGCCCTGGCGGAACTCGTGCTCGACGAGCACGCGCGTGAGAATGGATCCTCCCGAGACGAACTCTTCCGGGTTCTCCAGGCACTGTTGGACGACGGTGATCTTCTTGCCGTTGTCCTTGCCACGGAACACCTTGGTGGTGCCGATCGCGAGCGGGAAGAACTCGTTGTCGATCGCGAGCGGGGTCGTGAACACCGGCGAGCCGCCCGGTACCGCACCGCGCACCGTGTGCGGGACGGATCCGAACAGGCCGGCGAGGACCGCGAACGCGATCGACACGGGAAGCAGGCGGAAGCGAGCGGGACGCGACATGGCGACCTCCGATGGGGACGTCTGATCGACTCGGTGTCCGAGGCGGCGGTAGCCGCCGTATCCACAAGTGTCCGACGTGGTCGTTGGAGCACGCCGTCATCGTTCGGTTGCCGGCGTAGCCCGCGCTGGGAGAACGTGAATCCGGTGAATGGGGCCCGCGTGGCGTCGGAACGGCTGCGAACGGCGCTCGCGCGGGATTTCTCCACGGCCTCCGAGTCCAGGCCACGACGGGTCGTCGGCTGCGCCGATGTTATGCAAAACGAGCGTCTGGGAGCTAGCGGCGAGATGACGGTGGGGCGCTCGTTGCGATCGGCCCGTCTCGGACACGTTGGAGTCCGTCCTCGATCGGTCGCGGCGCGCGTCAGCGGGATCGATGGAGCGTCAGCACGCTGATCTCCGGAGGCACGCGGAACCGCACCGGCAGGATGCTCGTGCCGACGCCGGACGTCACGTACACGTGTTTGCCTTCGTCGACGACGTGGCCGAACGCGTAGATCCTGCGCGACGGCACGACCAAGCGGCCGAGCAGCGGCAAGTCGACTTGACCTCCGTGCGTGTGGCCCGCGAGCGTCAGCGACACGCGCGACGGGATGTCCGGCAGCACGTCGGGGTTGTGCGTCAACGCGAGGATCGTCGCGTCCTCCGGAACTTGCGCGAGCGCGGCTCGCACGTCGTGCGGTCCCTCCC
>JAEUIB010000514.1 GCA_016795255.1 Planctomycetota bacterium | reverse complement strand
TTGCCGTTCCTGTTCGGCCGCGGCGCGATGATCACCGGCGCGGACGGATCGGCGTACGACCCTCGCCAAGACGGCATCACCGTGCGCGCGACGGCGATCGCCGATGGACGGCCCGCGAACGCGGTTCACGTGCCGTTCGGCGTGCCCGATGAGTTGCCGGTGTCCCCGTTCTGCGTCGACTTCGACGTGTGGACGGCGACCGACGTCGACGCGCCGCTCGCCGGTCTCGTCGCCGGGACGACCGCGTTGCCGACGCCGAGCACCGCCGTGTTGCGCGCCGGCGATCCGGTGCAGAGCGCGGCGACCGCGACGTCGATCCCGCCGGGTATCGCGCACGTGGTTCCCTTGTTCACCGGAACGCGCTTGGTCGCGTTCGGCATCGTCGAGGCTTCGGCGGTGGGGTTGCTGAAGCGCCGAGGCTCACTCGTCGTCAACGCGACCGCGCTCGATCGCGAGGCCGCGGCGACGTTCCCGCTCGCGTCGCGCGACGATCTCGCGCTGGCCCCCGTCCTGGTGCGTTGAGCGAGGACTCGGAGGATCCGTTGGACAAGAGCACGCTGGTGTTGGTCGTCGGGTCCGAAGCCCTCGCGCAGGAGGTGTCCGCGGTCGGCGCGGCCGTGAAGTCGCGCGCGATCCAGGTCCAGCGCACGCCGGATCTGCGCCGCGCCGCCGAACTCGTGCGAACCCGCCGGCCCGATGCGGTCCTCGTCGAACTCGATCGCGACTTGCGCGACCTGCATGCGTTCTCCGCGGAGCTCGAATCCGGCCCGGACGCTCCGCCGCTGCTCGTCGGCGCGTGGTCGCGCGAGCGCTTCGGCGGCGAGGATCCGAGCGGCGCGTACTTGATCGACGCCACGCGGGCGCGCGTGCGCGACTTCATCCGACGACCGGTGTCGTCGGCGGAATTGTCGGACGTGCTCGAGCGCCATCTCGGCGCGCGCGCCGCGAGCCGCGCTGCCGGTCGCGTGATCGCGTTCGTCAGCAACAAGGGCGGCGTCGGCAAGTCGACGCTGTCGGTCTCGACCGCGTGCGCGCTCGCGAAGGCGAGGCCGGATCAGGTTCTGCTGATCGACGCGTCGCTGCAGCTCGGGCTGGGTGCGTCGATGCTCGACCTCGACCCGACGACCACGCTCGTCGACGCGGTGGCGCAGCAGGATCGGCTCGACGAGACGCTGCTGCGCGAACTGTCGCTGCGCCATCCGTGCGGCCTCCGCCTGTTGGCGGCGCCGAAGAACGCGATGGACGCGGCGCGCATCGACGACGCGTCGCTCGCGCGCGTGCTGACGGTCGCGCGACGAGCGTTCGACTTCGTCGTCGTCGACACGTTCCCGCTGCTCGACTCGATCGCGGTCGCGATCCTCGACTTCGCCGACGACGCGTGCGTCGTCGTCACGCCGACGGTGCCGCACGTGCTCGGCGCGGTGACGCTGCTGGACGTGCTGGAGCGCCTCGGTCTCGGCCGCGGCCGCCAACGCGTGCTGTTGAACCACTCGCATCCGCGCGTCGCGGGCACGCTCGACGCCGAGGACGTCGCGACGCGGCTGCAGCGGCCGATCGACGCGGTGTTCCCGTTCGACAAGGGACTGCTGATCGCGCAGAACACCGGCGAGCCGTACGCATTGACCGCGGGCAAGCTGTTCGGCTTCGGTCGCGCGCTGCACGAGCTCGCGGAACTGCTGACCCGCCCGCGCGGCGCGGTCGGCGCGGACGTGGCGCCATGAGTTCCGAGCGGGACGATCCGCGCGCGCTGTTCTCGCGCTCGCTGTCCGCCGACGCGGCCGGGCGGCTGCAGCCGCGTCCCGCGCCGGTCGAGGCGTCGCCCCGGCCGCGATCGAGCGACGCTCCGGCGCCGTCCGGTGGCCAGGCCGACTTCCTGCGCGTGAAGGGCGTGCTGCTGACCCGGTTGCTCGACGAGATCGAGCGACTTGGGCTGACCAGCGCGGCGGAATCGGAACTCGTCCGCGTCGTCCGCGAGTTCACCGACGACGTGCTCGCGAACGAGGTGCTGCCGCTGAACGAGGGCGAACGCGCGCGCCTTGCGGACGAGCTCGCCGAGGAGACGCTCGGCATGGGGCCGCTGTCGGCGCTGATGGCCGACCCCGCGGTCACGGACGTCCTCGTCAACGGACCCGACGCGGTGTGGGTCGAACGCTTCGGCAGACTCGAGAAGACCGCGGTCCGCTTCCGCGATGCGGAGCACGTCGTTCGCGTCATCGAACGCATCGCCGCGCGCGTCGGTCGCCGCATCGATCAGGCGTCGCCGATGGTGGACCTGCGGCTCGCGGACGGCAGCCGCGTCAACGCGACGATCCCGCCGGTGTCGATCGACTATCCGACGCTGTCGATCCGCCGCTTCGGCCGCCGCCGTCTGCGCCGCGCCGAGCTCGTCGAGCTCGGGATGATGTCGGAGCCGATGGAGCGCTTCCTCGACGCGGCGGTGCGCGCGCGCCAGAACGTGCTGATCTCCGGCGGCACCGGCGCCGGCAAGTCGACGCTGCTCGGCGCGCTCGCCGAAGCGATCCCGAACGACGAACGCATCGTCACGATCGAGGACACGGCCGAACTGATGCTCGACCAGGAGCACGTGGTGCGGCTCGAGACCCGGCCGCAGAACGTCGAGGGTCGCGGCGCGATCGGCGCGCGGGAGCTCGTCGTCAACGCGCTGCGCATGCGGCCGACGCGCATCATCGTCGGCGAAGTGCGCGCCGGCGAAGCGCTCGACATGCTGCAGGCGATGAACACCGGCCACGAAGGCGGCCTGAGCACGGTCCACGCGAACTCGGCGCGCGACGCGCTGGCGCGCATCGAGACGATGGTGCTGATGGCCGGCGTCGAGTTGCCGTCGCGCGCGATCCGCGAGCAGATCGTCAACGCGATCGACCTCGTCGTCCACGTGCATCGGTTCGAGGACGGCGTGCGTCGCGTCGTCAGCGTCGCGGAGATCACCGGGATCGAAGGCACGACGCCGCTGCTGCAGGAGATCTTCCGCTTCCAGCGCGGCGGCCGCCAAGGCAAGCGCATCGTCGGCGAGTTCACGGCGACCGGCGTCGTCCCGCGGTTGGTCGAGCGTCTGCGCGAACGCGACGAGAACTTGCCGCTGCGGTGGTTCCAAGCGCGTTCCGGCGGAGGCGCGGGCGATGCCTGATCCGGTGTGGATCGTCGGCGCGCTCGCCGTCGTGGTCGTCGCGATCCTCGCGCTCGCGTCGCGTCGCGCGGCGGCGCGGGGCCGTGCGGTCGGTCGCCTCGGCGACGACGAGCCCGGCCGCGACGCGCTGGCGTCCGGCGACGAGTCGCCGCGCCGTGCGATCCGCGTGGTCGGGTCTCCGGCGCGCGTCGTGCCGATCGCGATCGGCGTCGTCGCGGCCGTCGTCGTGTGGGTCGCGATGGATCACCTCGCGATCGCGGCGGCCGCCGGCGTCGTGGTCGGCACGATCGCGTGGACCGCGCAGGACACGATCGTGGCGTCGCGGTGGTTGCGGCTCGAGCAACAGCTCGCGGACCTGATCGATCTGGTCGTCGGCACGCTGCGCGCCGGGATCGGCGTCGTCGAAGGCCTCGAATCGGCGGCGCGCGAGAGCAAGGAGCCGCTGCGCGGCCTGATCGAGGACACGACCGCACGGATCCGGCTCGGCGACGACCCGCAACGGGTGTTCGTCGACCTGCGCGCGCGCGTGCCCGCCGAATCGTTCCGGCTGTTCGCGTTCGCGCTCGCGGTGCATTGGCAGGCCGGCGGCAGCCTCGCGCCGACGTTGGCGTCGGTCGGTCGCTCGGTGCGCGATCGGATCGACCTCGCGCGTCGAGCGCGTGCGCAAGCGGCCGAGGCGCAATTCTCCGTGGTCGGGATCCTGCTGCTGATCTACGTGCTCGGCTTCCTGATGTGGCGGCTCGAGCCCGAGCGGCTCGAGCAGTTCGTCGCTTGGGAACCCGGCGCCGCGCTGGTGACCGCGGTGGCCGCGCTGCAGGCGGTCGGCTTGCTGTGGATGCGCAAGCTCGCGCGCGTGGAGTTCTGATGGACCTCGGACTCGGGATCGCCGTCGTCGCGTGCGCGGTGCTGGTCGTGATCGTGCGTCGGCGGCGCGTCGTCGGGATCGCGCGGGAGCGCCTCGACCGCGGCGCGCCGGTCGCCGAGTTCGCGGCGGCGCCGACGGAGACGCGCGCGCTGCGGCGCTGGCTCGATCGGGCGGGGTTCCGCGAGGCGGATGCGCCGCGCCGGTTCGTCGTCGCGGTGATCGGATTCGCGGTCGTCGCGGTCGCGTTCGTCGTCGGCCTGCAGCAACTCGAGCCGTTCGCGCGGATCGAGCGCACGCTGGCGGGCTTGCCGGGCGGATTCGGCGGCCTCGTCGTGTCGCTGCTCCATGCGGTGCCGGTCGCGGTCGCCGTGGCGATCGCCGCGGCGCCGTTCTTGCAGGTGCGCGCCGCTCGCCGGCTGCGCGTGACGCAGGTCGAGCAGGATCTGCCGACGACGCTCGAACTGCTCGCGACGCTGTCGGAGGCCGGGCTCGGGCTCGACGCCGCGCTCGCCCGCATCCAGGACGGCGAGCCGATCGAGCGACCGCTCGCGCGCGAACTCGCGTCGTTCCGCTCCGAGTTGTCGGCCGGCGTGCCGCGCGTCCGCGCGTTGCGTCGGTTGGCCGAGCGCCTCGACGTGGCGCCGCTGTCGACGTTCGTGTCGGCGCTCGTCCAAGCCGAGCAGATGGGCATCGGACTCGCCGACGTCCTGCGCCGCCAAGCCGACGACCTGCGCGGCCGTCGGCGCGAGCAAGCCTTGCTGCGCGCCCAGGCGCTGCCGGTGAAGCTCGTGATCCCGCTCGTGATCTGTTTCCTGCCGGGCATCTTCGTGTTCACGCTGGGCCCGGCGCTGTACTCGATCCTCCGGCTGACCGCCGGTTCGATCGGAGGTGGGTCGTGACGATGCGTGCCGAGGTGTGTTCCGTCGCCGTTCTGCTGGCGCTGTCGTTGTCCGCGTGCTCGCAGTTCGCTCCGCACGCGCGCAACGATTCGACCGATCCGGATCGGCGCTACGCCGACCTGGTGACGCGGCTCGAAGCGGCGCGCGCGCAAGGGCCGCACAACGACGGGCTCGCCGACGAGCAGACGGCGTTCCTCGACGCCGGCCAGGTGCGTTCGGACATCGCGCGGTTCACGCTCGAGTACCCGCAGCACGTCGACGGCTTGATGCTGAACGCGACGCTGGCGTACGAGGCCGGCGACGCCGAAGGCGCGGTGGGCTACCTCGATCGTGTGCTCGCGCGCGTCGACCACGTCGACGCCGCGGTGCTGCGCGGACGGATCGCGCTGGAACAGGGCAATCCGCAGTTCGCGCGCAAGCTGCTCGAACGCCACGTGGATCGAGCGCCGGCCGACGCGACCCTGCGCGAGGCCTTCGCCGCCGCGCTGTTCTACGCCGGAGATCCGGACGCCGCGCGGCGCGAGCTCGACACCGCGGAGCGCCTCGGCGCGCCGGCGTGGCGCGTCCTGTACCACCGCGGGTTGATCGCCGAGAAGTCGGGCGAGATCGACCTCGCGAAGGAGCTGTACGCGGCGAGCGTCGCGGCGTCCGCCGACTCACCCGCGGCGCAGCGCCTGCGAGCGTTGTGACGCGGGAGCCCGCGGGAGACCGTGAGATCGAGCGGTCCGCGCGTTGCTTCGGATCCGTGTGGCGGCGACGGTGCGCCACGGAGGCGCGACCGGATCGTCGCGAACACGCCCGCAACGGAGTCGAGTCATGTGTCGCAACGTCGGTTCGGTCGATCGCTTCATCCGAGTCCTCGTCGGCTTCGGCGTCCTCAGTTGGGGAATCGCCACCGCGAACTGGTGGGGAGTGCTCGGCGTGGTGCCGCTCGCGACCGGGCTGCTTGGGTTCTGCCCCGCGTATCTGCCGTTCGGGCTGCGGACGTGCGAGGTCGCGCGCGAAGCGTCGACCTGAGTCCCGCAGCGGTTCGCGACCGGAGTTTCGTCGTTCGTCGCTTCCGATCGGTGGAGGTCGTCCCATGCGTCGCATCGCGTTCGTCGCTCGTGTCTCGGTCGTGGTCGCGTGGCTCGGCTCGATCGGCTGCTCGGGTCCGGCGTCCGCGCCGGATGCGACGGCGTCGGTCGCGGGTGTCGTTCCGTCGACGTGTGGGTCGACGCAACGCGTGCACGCGTTCGGCGACTTCCGCCTCGCCAGCCAGCCCGCGGCCGCCGACTTCGAGATCGCGAAGGCCGCGGGCGTGCGCACCGTCATTAATCTGCGACACGAACACGAGATCAAGGACTTCGACGAGCGCGCCGTCGTCACGGGGCTCGGCATGACCTACGTGAATCTGCCGTGGCACGGGCCCGAAGAGCTGAACGACGCCGTCTTCACGCGCGCGCGTGAACTCCTCCGCACGGTCGAGCCGCCGGTGTTGGTCCACTGCGGCTCGGCGAATCGCGTCGCCGCGGTATGGATCCCGTGGCGCGTCCTCGACGGCGGAGTCCCGTTCGAGCAGGCGCTGACCGAGGCGAAGGCGATCGGCCTGAAGACGCCCGAGTTCGAGACGAAGGCCAAGGACTACGTCCTGCGCCATCAGAGTGATCAGCACTGACGGATCGTGATACCCGGCGGTTGCGTCACGTTCTCGGCCTCCGCAGGTGTTGCTCGGCTATGGCGGCTGCCGCCTCGGACACGTCGTGGGTTCGGCCGTGAACCTAGTGAACGGGCACCTCGCGGCGAGGGCCAGCGGCGGTGGCCCCCGATTCCTTCACAGCCACCGACGGCCTGGCCGACGACGAGGCGTCCGCGTCCCGTGCGTCGGGTCGCGTCGTTCAGCGCTTGACGATCGCGCGGAGCATCGCGAGGACGTGCGGCCGCACGGCGGCCGGATCGCGGCGCGTGAACGCGGCGGCCTGCAGCACGGCTTGCTCGGCGAACATCAGGATTCCGGGCACCGGCGTGCGTCCCCAGCGGCGTGCTTCGCGCAGGCACGGGGTCTCGAGCGGCCGGATCGTGACGTCGACCGCCAAGCCCTTGCGCGTGATTTCGTTCTGGTCGAACGGGATCGGCTCGTCGGGGCTTCCGGTGGTGTCGACGACCAGCGGCCACGCGACCGAGAACGCGCGTTCGGGCGAGATGCCTTCGATGCCGGCGCCGAGGCTGATCACCGTCGCGGCGACGCGCTCGAAGCTGCGGCCCGACAAGTGGACCTTGGTCCCGCGCCGTCGCAGTTCCCACGCGATCGCGCGCGCCACGCCGCCGGCGCCGTAGACGAGCGCGGATCCGGGCTGCGACGGAGCGAGCAACGCTGCCGAGTCGAGCGCATCGAACGCGTCGAACGATTTGCCGAGCGTCAGTGCGAGCACGAGCTCGGGATGACGCAGCGCGACGTCGAGCGCGGCGCCGAAACCCGGCGCGTCGGTGTTGGACGCGCGCCATGACGCGCCGTCCCGGACCAGCGTGTTCGCGGCGCCGATCGCGGTCGCCTCGGGGCTCGCGCTCGTCGCGGCCCGCAGTGCGTCGCACTTGAACGGCGCGGTCACGCTGGCGCCGGCGAGCTGCAAGCGCGTGATCGCGGCGTGCGCCCGTGCGAACGTCGGCGTCGACAAGTCGACGTAGACCGCGTCCTCGTCGAACGCGCGGAACACGGCGTTGTGGACGGCGGGGGACAGCGACGACGCGACGTCGGCGCCGATCACCGCGTGGATCCGCGTCGACGGACCGACGTGGGCGGCCTTGTAGACGTCGAGGAACTCGGCCGCGGTGATCTGCCCCGCAGCGGTCTTCTTCGATGCGTGCGCCGCCGCGTAGACGAACGGCATCGCGAATCGACCGGCGAGTGGTCGCAGCCAACGCCCGTACGGACCCATGGGGATCGCGACGACCGGAGTGCCGCACGCTCGACCGTCGGCGATCGCACCTTCGACGAACGCGAGTGCGGCGTCCGCGTCGGGCGCCGGCGCCGCGATCTTGATCACGTCGGCGTCGCGCTTCGCGAGGCGTTCGACGGCCGCTGCGGCGGCGGCGCTCGAGCACGCGTCGGCATCGTCGGCGTGCCACGAGACGATCCGGCGCGCGCGGCCGCGCGGCACGAGCGCGGCGACGTCGTCCTCGAGGTCGAGCCACGCGAAGCCGGCGTCGTCCGCGGCGCGGTGGAGGGCCGCGCGGTCGGCGGCCGACGCGTCGGACTCGCCGCCTTCGGCGCGCGGCCGCAGCGTGAACAGCGCCGGGCGCCCGAGGTCGGACACCAGGCGACGCAGATCGACGCGCGAGCCGTCGGCGCCGAAGCGATCGAGACGGACTTCGACGAGTTCGACCGCCGGCGGCAACGCGCGCGTGTCGGCGACCGCGCCGGCCGCGTCGCGTGCGCCGAGGGCGACCAACAACACCGGACGCTGGTTCACGACTTCGAGTCCTCGT